>NZ_LDVA01000276.1:0-115214 GCF_050768715.1 Burkholderia sp. ZZQ-2
GGACAGCACGCCCAGCACCGCCGTGCGCAGATGACCGATCGCGTTGCGCACCGGCGGCGCGCCGGTGGCCGCATATTCGGCCGCCGTGTCGAGTTCGAGCGCATCCGCGAACAGCCGGTGCACGGCCGCGACGTTCGGCTCGCGGCGCAGCGCCCCCGCGCCGACCGCCGCCGCGCGGTCGAGATAGCGCTTGAGGCGCGTACGGACATCGTCCAGCGGCGCGCCCGGCGCGAAGACCGTATCGAACAGCGCGCCGCACAGGATGCCGACCACCACGTAGAGGAACCGCGCGACCGCGATGTCGAACGCGTGCAACGGCGCGGATACCGCATCCATCGCGACGATCGCGGCCGTGTAGCCGGCGAGCACCGCCGCGTAGGCGCGGAAATTCCGCTGGAACGTCGCGACGCCCGCGCACAGGCCGATCCAGGCGGCGAGCGCCGGCAGGAACAGTTCGGGGGTCTGCGCGAATGCACCGGTCAGCACGAGCGCGACGACCGCGCCGATCGCGGTGCCGAGAATCCGGTACTGGCTCTTCGACAAGCCCATCCCGCGGCTGCCCTGCGCGACGATCCACACCGTCGATGCGGCCCATTTCGGGTCGTCGAGATTCATCCGGAAGGCAATGTAGAGCGCGAGCAGCGACGCGGCCGTGTTGCGCAACGCGAAGGCGAGCGCACCGGGCGGCAGCGTGGGCCGTGCGTCGCGCAGCACGGTGCGGAAGGCCGCGCGCGGCGGCAGATCGGGCAAGGCGAATTTCATGCGGCGAGCATACGGGGGCGCGCCGCCACTAAGAGGCGCGGACAGGATGCGTTATTGCACCGGGCAGGATAATCGCCGCCGCACGGAGCGATCCGGCCGGCGAAGGTAAGATGCGCGCAGGTCGAACACGGAAGCACCCCGTATGAACTTCGAAAGCATCCGCATATTCCTGCGCGTGGTCGAGCGCGGCAACTTCACCGCCGCCGCCACGCAACTCGACATCCCGCTCAGCCGCGTGAGCCGCAAGGTCAAGCAGCTCGAGGACGATCTCGGCGTCCAGCTGCTGTACCGGACCACGCGCCGCGTGTCCGTCACCGAGGCCGGACGCGACTACTACGAGCGCTGCCTGCGCGCCGAGGACATCCTGCTCGACGCGGACCGCCAGGCCCGCGCGCTGCGCATGGCGCCGGAAGGCACGCTGCGCGTGCTGGTGCCCTACTCGATCGGCCTGTTCGAACTGGAGCCGGCGCTCGCCGAGTTTCGCCGGCGCTACCCGCTCGTCCAGCTCGTGCTGATCTACGACAACAACCCGCTCGATCTCGTCGAGCACGGCTTCGACGTCGCGCTGCGCGCGGGCGTGCTGACCGACTCCAGCTACATCGCACGCTCGCTCGGCTGGTCGCAGGCGAAGCTCGCGGCGAGCCCCGCCTATCTCGACCGCGTCGGCCGGCCCGCCACGCCGCAGGATCTCGCGCGGCACGACCTGCTGCTCGTCGGCCGCGACGCGCCCGGCCTGACGCTGCGGCTCACCAATGCGGCCGGCGAAGTCGCCGACGTGCCGGTGCGGCCGGTGCTGATCACCAACGAATCGGTGACGGTGCTGCGCCAGGCCGCGAGCGGCGGCGGCATCGCGCTGGCCTCGACGCACTACACGGCCCGCCGGCTCGAACGGAACGAACTCGAAATCGTGCTGCCCGACTGGCACCGGGCCGACGACGTCGAACTGCACGTGCTGTACCCGCGGCGCGCGACGCTCGACAGCAAGGTGCGCGCGTTCGTCGATTTCCTCGCGGAACTGTTCACCGCATGGCGAACCGCACCGTAACCGGCTCGGTTCGGCACGGTTCGCACACCGATTATTGCGCGGCGCGAAATCGATTAATGAGCCGGCCCGTGTTGATGGCGGCTCGCCGCATCGTTAGCCTGTCGCGATGCACAACGACTCTACCGGCGACGCCAGCCGCCTGACCGCTGCCCGCAGACGCGTCACGCGCGTCCCGCCTTCCTGACCGGCAGCATCCCGCCTTCCGAAGTCCGTCACGGCTTCGTGCATCCGATCGAGCCGCACATCGCACGCGTCGGCCCCGGCTACCGGGCCGCATCGCGCGCCGTGCGCCCTTCCGTTCAGCAGCCGCGCCGCGCCTGCGTCGCCTTCGCGCGCGTGCGTGCGCGGCGGCGCATGCCCGCCGCGACGGGCCGCAGCCGTCAAGCACCTTACGCTTCTTACGCAGGAAACCCATGTCCACTCCGTCATCTCCAGCCCCGCTGTCGGGCGGCAAGCTCGCGATCGGCACGATCGCGGTATCGCTCGCGATGTTCATGAACGTGCTCGACTCGTCGATCGCGAACGTCGCCATTCCGACCATTTCGGGCGACCTCGGCGTGTCGGTCGACGAAGGCACGTGGGTCATCACGATCTTTGCGGCCGCGAACGCGGTGTCGATTCCGTTGACGGGCTGGCTCACGCAGCGCTTCGGCCAGGTACGCCTGTTCGTCACGTCGATCCTGCTGTTCGTGTTCGCGTCATGGCTGTGCGGGATCGCGCCGAACCTGCCGACGCTGCTCGCCGCGCGAATCCTGCAGGGCGCGGTCGCCGGGCCGCTCGCGCCGCTGTCGCAGGCGCTGCTGCTCGGCGCGTGGCCGCGGCAGAAATCGTCGAGCGCGCTGGCGCTGTGGTCGATGACGGCGCTCGTCGGCCCGATCGCCGGGCCGTCGCTCGGCGGCTGGATCACGTACGACTACAACTGGTCGTGGATCTTCTACATCAACATCCCGGTGGGCTTCTTCGCGGCCGCCGTCACGTGGATCGTGTTCCGGGATCGCGAATCGGCCACGCGCCGCCTGCCGATCGATACGGTCGGCCTGCTGCTGCTCGTGCTGTGGGTCGCATCGCTGCAGATCATGCTCGACAAGGGCAAGGATCTCGACTGGTTCAACTCGCCCGTCGTCGTCGCGCTCGGCATCGTCGCGCTGATCGGCTTCGCGTTCTTCCTCGTGTGGGAGCTGCACGAGGCCAACCCGATCGTCGACCTGCGGCTCTTCACGCAGCGCAATTTCGCGGGCGGCACGATCGCGATCTCGGTCGCCTACGGGATGTTCTTCGGCACGCTCGTGCTGCTGCCGCAGTGGATGCAGGGCTATCTCGGCTACCGCGCGGTCGATTCGGGGCTCGCCACCGCGCCGCTCGGGGTGTTCGCGATCCTGCTCACGCCGGTCATGGGGCGCCTGCTGCCGCGCACCGATCCGCGCTACATCGCGACGCTCGCGTTCGTCGGCTTCGCGGTCGTGTTCATGATGCGCACGACCTTCTACACCGACGTGTCGCGCTGGGACCTCGTGCTGCCGACGCTGCTGCAAGGCATCCCGATGGCGATGTTCTTCGTGCCGCTGACGTCGATCATCCTGTCCGGGCTGCCGCCGGAAAAGATCCCCGCCGCCGCCGGCCTGTCGAATTTCGGCCGCACGTTCTGCGGCGCCGTCGGCACGTCGCTGATCAGCAACGCCTGGAACGACCGCACGATCCTGCATCATGCGCGGCTCACCGAACAGGCGAGCATCGACAACCCGACCTTCGCGCAACACGTCGACACGACGCGCTCGCTGCTGCACCTGAGCCCCGATTCGGCGCTCGCGCTCTTCAACTCGTCGGTCGATTCGCAAGCCGCCGTGATGGGGCTGAACGACATCTTCTATGTATCGGCGATCATCTTCGTCGCGATCATTCCGCTGATCTGGATCACGAAACCGTCGCGCTCGGGCGGCGGCGATGCCGACGCGGCGGCGGCCGGCGCGCATTGATCCGCGTGCGCGGCGGCCGGAGCCCGCGCCGCCACGCGCCGACGTAATAAAGACTTGCAATCGATACAGGCGGAAACGTCAACAGCCGGTGCCCGCGCCGCGTTTTCTGGACAAGCGCCCACGATTCGAGCGCGCAACGACAGGAGAAAACACCATGCGAGCCCTGACCCGCCATCTCGCGATTGCCGCCGCCCTGATGTCGGTACTGACCGGCACCGCGTTCGCCGACACGCCGTGGCAACAGGCGCATCCGCGCCGCGAAGCGGTCAACCAGCGCCTCGCAAACCAGAATCGCCGGATCCGTCACGAAGTGAAGGAAGGCGAAATGTCGCACGCACAGGCCGCGCGCCTGCACCGTGACGACCGCAAGATCCGCCGGGAAGAGCGGGACATGGCTGCGCAGGATCGCAGCCACATCACGAAGAGCGAAAAGCACGTGCTGAACCAGCAGGAAAATGCGGTCAGCCACCAGATCGGCCAATAAGATCGACAACACCGGCAGGTGCCCATTCGCCACCACCTGAAACGCCCGCTGCCGCCGCGCGGCAGCGGGTGCTTGTTGTGTATCGAATCGTTTCAACGCGTCAACGGCGTCAAATGCTGCGGGTATACTCCGTCGTCAGCCGCCTGCCGCATCGTCGTCCGTCAAAAATGGCCCGATTCCGGGCGGTTTCGTCGCGAAGCTTCGCGTTTCGCCTACCCCGCGCCCCAGCCTCGATACGAGACCCACGACGACCCACCATGAAACGATTCCTGCTGCTCCTTCCCGCCGCCCTGCTCGCCGCCTGCGGTTCCGCGCCGTCGTCCGACTCGGCCGCCTCGTCCGGCGCGGCGCCGATGATGTACGTGTCGTCGCAACGTCCGGCCTACGCGATCGCCAACTGCCTCGACAGCCGCCTGCCGGGCACCGAGCAATCGCAGCACAACGGCGTGACCGATATCGCCGTCGGCTCGAACTCGTACTTCGTCACGCTGACGCCGTCGGGCAACGGTTCGGTCGTCAAGGTCGTGCGCGGCTCGGGCAGCGAGCCGCCCGAGGAAACGATGCGCTTCGCGCTCGCACGCTGCCTGATCTGATCCGAACCCCGCCGATGCCGGGCGCCCGCCCGGCTCGCGCCTGCGCGCCGGCCCGTCGGCGCGCACGCTGAATATTTTCATCCGGGTGGCCGTCGATGAGAGAATCGCACCCACGATTCCCTTTCAACGGAGCCCGCATGAAGCACCTGCTGTCCCGGCTGTTCGTCAGCGCCGCGCTCGTCGCGCTTGTTCCGGCGCTGCCGGCGCAGGCGGCCACGCCGCCCGGCATCTTCGTCGTCGCCACGCAGCTCGGCGAATTCACGACCCTCGACCCGAGCGGGATTTACGAACTGGTGCCATCGGAGTACGTCGCGAATACCTACGAGCGGCTCGTGCGCGTCGACCTGAAGGACCCGACGCGCTTCGACGGGCAGATCGCGCAATCGTGGACGGTCGGCGCCGACGGCGTGACCTACACGTTCAAGCTGCGCCCCGGCCTCACGTTCCATTCCGGCAACCCGGTCACCGCCGACGACGTCGCGTGGTCGCTGCAGCGCACCATCCTGCTCGACAAGGGGCCGGCCGGCGTGCTCGCCGACCTCGGCCTCACGAAGGCGAACGTGGCGCAGAAGGTGCGCGTGGTCGATCCGCAGACCGTCGTGCTCGAAACCGACCGCAAGTACGCACCGAGCTTCGTGCTCAACGTGCTGAGCGCATGCCCGGCATCGGTCTTCGACAAGAAGCTGCTGCTGTCGCACCAGCAGGGCAACGATTTCGGCAGCGGCTGGCTCCGGACCAACGACGCGGGCTCGGGCCCGTACCAGCTCGTCAAGTGGACACCCAACGAGACCATCGTGCTGCAGCGTTTCGAGAAATACCGCACGCCGTACCCGATGAAGCGCGTCGTGCTGCGCCACGTGCCCGAAGCGTCCGCGCAACGGTTGCTGCTGGAGAACGGCGACGCCGACGCCGCGCGCAACCTGAGCCCCGACAGCCTCGCCGCGCTGACGAAGGCCGGCAAGATCAAGGTCGCATCGTGGCCGGTGTCCGCGCTGCTGTACCTGAGCCTGAACACGAAGAACCCGAACCTCGCGAAACCCGAGGTGCAGCAGGCGATGAAATGGCTGGTCGACTATGACGGCATCCAGCGCAACATCGTCAGCACGACGTACAAGGTGCATGAAACCTTCCTGCCCGAAGGCTTCCTCGGCGCGTCGAATGCGCGGCCGTACAGGCAGGACGTCGCGAAGGCGAAGGCGCTGCTCGCCAAGGCCGGCCTGCCGAACGGTTTCGACGTGACGATGGACATGCCGAACGACTATCCGTACCTCGAGATCGCGCAGGCGCTGCAGGCGAACTTCGCGCTGGGCGGCATCCGCGTGAAGCTGATTCCGGGCGATGCGAAGCAGGCGATCGGCAAGTATCGCGCGCGCCAGCACGACATCTTCGTCGGCGAATGGTCGCCCGACTACATGGACCCGAACAGCAATGCGCGCGGCTTCGCGTGGAATCCGGACAACTCCGACCAGTCGCCGACGAAGATGCTCGCGTGGCGCAACAGCTGGGACATTCCGCAACTGACGAAGGACACCGAGGCCGCGCTCGTCGAGCCGTCGCCCGCGAAACGCGCGCAGCGTTACGAAGCGCTGCAGAAGGCCGTGCTCGCGAACTCGCCGTTCATCATCATGTTCGAGAAGGTCGTGCAGGTCGCGACGCGCCCCGGCGTGACCGGGCCGGAAATCGGGCCGATCAACGACCTCGTGTCATACCGCACGCTGGCGAAATAATGGCGCCCGCCCGCGCGCCCGGCCCTGCCGGCGCGCGGGTAATCGCCGCGGGCCGCCGTGGCGGTGCTATGCCGTGCGGCGCGGGCGATCTACAATGCGCGACGCCACGGACGCCGGCCGCGACCGGCGACGATCGGGATCCGCCAATCCGCTTCGCCAAGGAAAACAGGATGCGCACGCTACAACAACTGCGAATGGAGTTCCTTCAGTACAAGATCGAGCCGATCGGCTGGCTCGGCGACAGCCCCTCCCGCTTCGACTTCTATACGCAAACGGCCGCCGGATGCGACACCATCCTGGAGCTCGGCGTGTTCACCGGGCTGACCACGACGGCCTTCCTGCTCGCGCAGCCGAAGCGCCTCGTGTCGGTCGACATCTCCGACGAGTATTTCCAGATCCGGCCCGAACTGGAGCAGGCGGCGAAAGACCTGTCGATCGACTTCGAATTCCGGATCGCCGACGATCTCGCGATGGAGCCGCTCGCCGCCGACCTGCTGTTCATCGACACCACCCATACGTACGAGCAGACGCTCGCCGAACTGAACCGTTTCGGCCCGCTGGCGCGCAAGAAGATCGTGCTGCACGACATGACCGTGGCCGGCGTGTACCAGGCCGTGTTCCAGTGGCTGTGGGACAACAAGCAGTTTCATATTACGTATCACGACAGCCGCGGTTGCGGCGCGGTCGTCTGCGAGCGCCACGTCGGCTACTGAGCCGGGCGCGCGCAACGGGGGGCGAACATGCAATCGAGCGAACACGCGGTCTGCGTGGCGATCAACGACAACAACCGCGCGTGGTACGAGATGCTCGTGCCGTTCCTGCTGTCGCTGCGGCACACCGGCTACGACGGCCGGATCGCGGTGATCGGCTACGGGCTGTCCGACCGCAAGCGGCAGATCCTCGCGAGCCAGTCGGTCGACGTGATCGACGCGTCGAGCGCGTATGCGCTGCCGGTCGGCCGCTTCATCGAGGCCGCCGAATATTGCGCACGCAACCCGCAGATCCGCAAGCTCGCGCTGTACGACGCCGACATCTGGTTCTGCGCGCCGCCGTTCGACCTGTTCTCGCAGATCGGCGACGACCGGCTCCACGCGTGCCCCGACCCGCTGTTCTGCACGTTCGTCGTCACGCCGCTGATCGGCGAGCGGCGCGACCATCACTGGCGCCTCGTCGTCGACGAAGTCTCCGCACGCCACGGCAGCGCCTTGCAGGCCGGGCTCGTTGCCGGGACCGCCGACGCGTGGGCACGCTACGCCGGCCACCTGCGCGACTGCGCCGCCCGCATCGGCACCGATTTCCAGGAATGCTTCGGGATCGATACGACGTTCCTGCACCTGTGGAGCGCCCAGGGCGAAACGGCGCTGCTCGATCCGGTCCAGAACTTCGTCAGCAAGTACGGCATTCACGAAGCGTTCGATGCCGGCACCGGCACGACGACGCTCCGGTATCACGGCGAGCCGATCCGCGCGCTGCACATGACCGGCGACATCCGCTTCCTCGACCGCTGGCGCTACTACGCGAACCACGTCGACGCCGCGCTGCGCGACGGCGTGCCGTTCGCGTTGTCGGACGGCAGGCCGGCACAGTCCGACGCGGTCGCCGCGCGCATCGCGGCAACCGACTACGTGCGCTCGGCCGGGCTGACCGTTGCGACCGCAACGATCGAGACAAGCGCGGGCGCCTACCTGCAGGCGATCGACGAACCCGGCGGCACGATGCTGATCGGCAGCGGGAACCACGAAGTCGTGTTCACCGCGACACGCGACATCGCGCGGCTGAACGTCTATGTCACGCACCCGTCCGGGTCGCCGTCGCCGCTGCTGTGCGAAGTGCTGGTCGACGGGCAGCCGCAGCGGAAAGGCACCGAGCTGACGGCGCATTTCACGTACCGGATCGCGCCCGGCACCGTCGTCACGCTGCGCTCGACGAGCCTCGGCGGCCAGCAGTGCAATGCGATCTGGCGGCTGCGCGAGGCGCCGGACATGCAGCAGTAGGCAGCGGGCAGCAGGCGGCGGCCCGCCGCCGGTCAATTGAATGCCGCCCACACCAGGTACGCATTCAACCCGACGATCACGACCGTCGCCGCGCCGGCGACGATCCGCAGCGGCATCCGCATCGCGTAAGCGCCCATCACGTCCGCGCGCGCCGACAGCATCAGCAGCGCGATCATCGGCATCGGCAGCACGAAACTCAGCACCACCTGGCTCGCGACCATCGCGCGCGTGACGTCGCAGCCGAGCGCGACCACTGCGAACGCGGGCACGACCGTCACCGCGCGCCGCACCCAGACCGGCATGCGGCGGTGGATGAAGCCCTGCATCACGACCTGCCCGGCCATCGTGCCGACCACCGAACTCGACACGCCCGAGGTCAGCAGCGCGACGAGAAACAGCGCGCCGGCCGCCGGCCCGAGCACCGGGATCAGCGTGTGATACGCGTCGCCGATGTCGGTCATGCCCGGCGCGCTCGCGTGAAACGCCGACGACGCCATCATCACCATCGCGAGATTCACGAACCCGGCCAGCCCGAGCGCGACGACCACCTCGCGATTCGAGAAGCGCACGAGCCGCCGCCGCTCCGTATCGTCGCGCGGCGCGGTGCGATCCTGCGTGAGCCCCGAATGCAGATACAGCGTGTGCGGCATGATCGTCGCGCCGATGATCCCGACCGCGATCGTCAGCGCCGCGCGATCCGGAATCTGCGGAACGACCAGGTGGAACGCGGCCGCGTGCCAGTCCTGCGGCGCGATCAGCAGTTCGCCGAGATAGCACGCGCCGATCACGCCGACCAGCGCCGCGATCGCGGCTTCCAGCGGCCGGAAGCCGCGCTTTTCGAGCGCGAGGATCGCGCAGGTCGCGAGCGCCGTCGCGATCATCCCCGCGAACAGCGACAGGTGGCACAACAGCCCGAATGCGAGCGCGCCGCCGAGGAATTCGGCGAGATCGGTCGCCATCGCGGCGATCTCGGATGCGACCCACATCCCCCATACGACCGGCGCGGGAAACCGGTCGCGGCACAGCTCCGCGAGATTGCGGCCGGTCACGATGCCGAGCTTCGCCGACATCGCCTGGAACAGCATCGCGATCGCGTTCGCGGCCAGCACGACCCACAGCAGCCGGTAGCCGTACGCGGCACCGGCCTGGATGTTGGTCGCGAAGTTGCCGGGGTCCATATAGCCGATCGACGCGATCACGGCCGGGCCGACGAACGGCAGCAGCGCGGCGACGCCGGTGCGGCGCCCTTCCAGCGCGGCACGCGCCGCGCCGTCGGGGTGGCCGGTGTGGCCGGCAGGCAGACTCGGCAGCGCGAAGCCGCCGGCAGGTTTGTTCGTGACGGGAATCATGGTGGTGTTCCGTTCGAATGAAGCAGGATTCCTGAAGGTCTGGCGCCGCGGCCGGCATGTCGGCTGCCGGCCGCGGCGGCAGCGGCGGCGTTACAGCGGCACGACGTCGGGACGGTTGCGCGGAAACTGCGCGATCACGTCCGGCGCGACGTTCAGGTGTGCTTCGACGAGCTTCGGCGGCGTATGCGCGAGCCAGTCGGACAGCGACACTTCCGCATAGCGGTCGGTCTTGAAGATCTCGAGGAACACCAGATCGGTGTTGCCGGTGTTCTGCACGTAGTGCCCGAGGCTTTTCTTCACGTAGCCGACGTCGCCCGCGCGGAAGTCGGCCGTCTGCGCCTTCGGCCCCGTGTCGAACACGGTCATCCGTGCCTCGCCCTGCAGGTAGTACTGCCATTCATCCGCGTTCGGGTGCCAGTGCAGCTCCCGCATGCCGCCCGGATGCACGGTGACGAGCGCCGCCGCGACGGTCGTCGACACGTTGAAGTTCGTGCTGTCCGCGATCCGCACTTCGCCGCCGCGGGTCTTCCTGACCGGTTTCATGTCGCCGAGCGAGAAGATGAACGGATGCGGCGGCGCCCCTGCCGCCGACGCCGATGCGCGCTGGGCTTCCGCGAGCGGGCCCGGTTCGTCGCCCTGGAAGATCCACAGGTTGTCGAGCGGGATGTTCCGGAATGCGTCGGCCGGCACGCCGAAGTTGAGCGCGAGCACGTCGGGCGGCGTGTGCGCGACCCAGTCGGTCAGCAGCAGCGTGTTGAATTCGGATGCGCGGCCGTTATCGAACGCGAGCAGGAATTCGGCGCCGTCGGTGCCGAGGCCCTGCAGCGAATGCGGCAGGCCGGGCGGGAAATACCAGAGATCGCCGGTTTTCACGTCCTGCACCGATGGCCGCCCGAGTTCGTCGAGCACCGTGATCCGGCACCGGCCGTCGAGCATGATGGCCCACTCGGCCTGCTGGTGCCAGTGCATCTCGCGAATGCCGCCGCGCGTCAGGCGCATGTTGACGCCGGAAATGGTTTCGGAAATCGCAAAATCGTCCTGGGTGACTTCACGCGCCCATCCGCCATTTTGAATTCTTTTATGCGCATTATTGAACGAGGCCCAGAATAACGGCATGCCGTTGATATCGGTGGCCGGCGGATCCTGAAAGGACGGAAACTGGTTGGCGATAGCCGGATTTTTGGGCCCCGGATCGGTCAGGCTCTGACGGTTGCGCGCATTGACCGCGCCTTCCGGCGGACTGTCCGGATTGCCGAACGAGGCGGCCTTGGCCGATACCGCAATACCGGCGGCGGCAATGGCGCCGGCCGTATTCGCCAGCATCCTGCGTCGAGAAAGATTCGTCATGACTTCTCCTTCATTCTTGCGATCAAGTGAATTCCCATTACGGAACACATGCCGTTTTTCGGATTATCGAAAATCGAACATCCCGTCACGCAAGTTAAATACAATTCGACGAATAAATTAAATGAATTATTAACCTGAATTAATGACTTAAGCTGATCGGCTTTAAATTTGTAATTATTGCGGTGCAGCGGGATGGCGGGAAGGGAACGGATTTCGGTGAATGAGGGGATAGGATTGCGCCCGGTCGTGACGACCCTGTATGGCGAGAGCACGAGATCGGGATACGACGCGGCCGATTCGAATCACCGATCGTATCGAGCGGGCCTGTGCGGATGCGAATACACCGGATCCCGGCGACCTGCGCCGCGACCGGAAGCGGTTCACTCTCGCGGCATCGCGTCGAGCCGTTGCGCGGCAAACCTCAAGCCGCCCAGAATCCGTTCCGCGACCCGTGCCGGAAAGCCGGGCGGCAACGCCGCGGCGACCGATTCGATCACATGCGGCGTCATCGCGACGAGCCGTTCGACGATCGGCGTCGCGATATCGCCGAGCAGGCAGTGCTCGGCCATCGCGCTGAAGTGCCGTCGCGTGATGTCGCGCATCGCATAGTGCTTGCGCTTGCCGTGCACGGCCATCGCGAGCTTCGCCTTGTGCCACGACCACTGGTTCGCGCCGTCGCCTTCGACCGGCCAGATCGACATCACGTCGTAAAGCGGCGTCAGCCGGAAACGGCCGCCCGCCAGCAGGCGCAGGCTGAAGTTCTTCGCATGCCCGTCCGGTGCGGCAAGCATCCAGAACACGATCAGGGCGGCGAACAACGTGTCGAGATCTTCCCGCGACGTTTCGGAGCGGCGCAGGAGGCCTGCGAGATCGGGCACACCGGGGCCGCCGTGCGACTCGTACTTCAGATGAGGCGGCACGCCGAGCGCCTGGCAGAAGTCCTCCTGTGGCAAGCGCAACAGCCACCCGCCATCGCGATGCAACGCACGATCGAAGCGTGCGACGGACAGAACCTTGTGCGCGCCGAAACGCACGATTTCCGCCTGCGCGACCGACAGGCCGAACGCGCGCAGGATCGCGAGGCACAGCCACTCGTTCTCGACGGAGGCCGTCAGGTCGGCCCGCTTGTTGCCGACCAGCCCGAGCGGCAATTTCAGAATATGCGTCGTCGGCGTCGCGCCATGCGGGCGCATCCAGCGCCCGTCATGAAACAGCAGTGCGGTCTTTTCCTGCGCGCCGGCCAGCGACAGCCGGAAATCGTCGTCGTCCCCGCCTGCCGTCGCCACCCCGCTCGCCTGATCGAGCACGCGTGCCACGTCGTCGTCCGACAGCGGCGTACCGTCGATGCGATTCAGGCCGGTCGGCGCATCGTCCTCGCCGAGCAATTGCACCGCGCCGATGCAGTCGCGGCCGAGCGCGGCAAGCAGATCGAACGGCTCGGTCGTCGCCGTGCCGAACCGGGCGGCCAGGCGGCGCCGAATGGCATCGCTGTCCGGCAGCAGGTTGTCGAAGAAGTGATTCACGCGTTCGCCGCGCAGCGGTGCTTCGCCGACACCGAACGGCAGCGACAGCGACAACGGGCGGCCGACGGCTGATTGTTTCCAGTCGGCGTCGTACAGGAGTTCCATGTCGCCGCGCGCGGGAATCCGCCACGTGCCGACCCGCTGGCCGTTCGTCCAGATCGACAATGCGCGCGTGTGCGTTCTGCGTCCCATCGCTTACCACTCGACGTCGGCTGCGTCGTGCCCGTCCTTCGTGCGAATGCTGAGTTCGAGACCGTATAGCGCGGTCAACTCGAGCAACTGACTAAGTGACAGGCTTTCGGTACGCGTGGTTTCGAGCGACGACAGGCGCGACTGACCCACGCCGATTCTCCCGGCCGCTTCCGCTTGTGTCAGGCCCTTTGCCTGACGCGCGGAAGACAGGATTTCGCCCAGTTGCGCGGACGTATTGACGATGAAGTTCACGGCATGGATCCCCGAAGACAATAAACGCAGTATATGCCTGACAGACATAAACGCAAATTATCTCTATCAGACATAAACGCAAATTATTCCTGAAAGAGATAAAACCATACCCTTTCCGGCGCCGACCGCCCCACCGTCGAACGCACTTCCGACCCTATCACCTATCCTCACACCATAGTTTTTATCCGCTGGCGCGAATGATTTTGGCTTCGTTAGATGGATGACATTCGATCATCAGACGACAACGATCTAACAGCCGATGACCTGCGCGTTCGCCCGTACCGTCGAATCCCGCTACGCCGAGCTCACGCCGACCGCGAAGCGCATCGCGAGCTACATGCTCGCGAACCTCGACCGGCTCGGGCTCGAAACGGCCGACCAGATCGCGCAGCAGGCCGGCACGAGCGGCATCTCGGTCGGGCGCTTCCTGCGCAGCGTCGGCTACCGCAATCTCGACGACCTGAAACGCGAGCTGCGCGGCGGAGGCGATCGCCCGTGGATGATCACCGATCGGCTCGACGAATACCGCCGCATCGCGGGTACGCAACCGGCCCACGGAAACGGAAACGGCGATGCCGGCAACAGCCCGCTCGCATCGTCGCTCGAGCGCGAGCTCAATGCGATCCGCCACGTGTACCGCCTCGCCGAAGGCCCGGTGTTCGCGCAGGTCGCCGACCGGATCGCGCATGCGGACGCGGTATTCATCCTCGGCATCCAGTCGACGCGCGGGATCAGCAACGCGTTCAGCAGCTATCTCGAGTACCTGCGCCCGCGCGTGTTCTATTCCGACGGCCAGTCGGGCTCGTACGTCGATTCGCTGAACTCCGAATTCGAGCAGCCGTACTGCATCGTCACCGACACCCGCGCGTATTCGCGCAGCGCGCGCCGCTATTGCCAGGCGGCCGCCGAGCGCGGGCAGCCGTTCGCGCTGGTCACCGACCTCTCGTGCCCGTGGGCGCGCGACTGGCCGGCCGACCTGCTGCAGGTGAAGACCGACGTCGGCCAGTTCTGGGATTCGCTCGCACCGCTCACCTGCCTGTTCAACCTGCTGATCACGGCCGTGGTCGACCGCCTCGGCCCCGCGATCGACCGGCGCGTCGCGCGCAACCGCGAACTGCAGCACACGTTCGACCAATTCGAATCCTGAGCGAGCCCGACCGAACCCGAACCGCCAATGAACGACCACCGCCTCGTCGAAATCACGCCCGCCACCCATCGCGTCGACATCGACCTCGTCTACGCGACCGACCGCAACCTGACCGGCAAGCCGATCTACCGCCGCGCGCACTGCCTGCTGCTGGCACCGGCCGAAGCCGCGTTGCGCCGCGCGGTGAACGTCGCCGCGCAGGCCGGCTTCACGCTGCGCATCTACGATGCGTACCGGCCGCCGCAGGCGCAGCAGGTGCTGTGGGATTTCCTGCCCGACCCGAACTTCGTCGCCGATCTCGGCCGCGGCTCGAATCACAGCCGCGGCACCGCGCTCGACCTGACGCTCGTCGGCGCGGATGGCGAGCCGCTCGACATGGGCACCGGCTTCGACGAGATGGTCGCCGCATCCGGCCACTTCCACGCGGGGCTGCCCGAAGCCGTGCAGCGCAACCGCCTGCTGCTGCTCGGCGTGATGCACGCGGCCGGCTTCGCGCACATCGACAGCGAATGGTGGCACTACGAACTGCCCGGCTCGCATGCGCTGCCCCAGATCGACAATGCGGCAAGCGGCCCGTGGCGCCTGATGTGATGGCCCGACGCATTCTCCCCACCGTTCACGTTCAACGACTTCAACGACCCATGGAGCGCAGATGAAACCCCTGACATCCCGGCTCGTCGCGGCGCTGGCCGCCGCATCCGTTCTCGCCGCCGTTCCGCTGTCCGCCGCGCATGCGGAGACGCCGAAGGACATGTTCGTGATGGCCACGCTGCTCGACGAATTCACGACGCTGGACCCGGGCGAGGTCTACGAACTGGTGCCGGAGGAATACGTCGCGAACACGTACGACCGGCTCGTGCGCGTCGACCTGCGCGATCCGTCGAAATTCAACGGCGACGTCGCGCAGTCGTGGACGGTGAGCACCGACGGGCTGACCTACACGTTCAAGCTGCGCCCCGGCCTCAAGTTCCACTCGGGCAACCCGCTGACGGCCGACGACGTCGCGTGGTCGATCCAGCGCGCGGTGCTGCTCGACAAGGGGCCGGCGGCCGTGCTGACCGGTATCGGGCTCACGAAGGCGAACGTCGTCGCCAACGTGAAGAAGCTCGACGACCTGACGGTGTCGGTCACGACCGACCAGAAGTACGCGCCGACCTTCGTCCTGAACGTGCTGGGCTCCTGGCCCGCCTCGGTGCTCGACAGGAAGCTGCTGCTGTCGCACCAGCAGGGCAGCGACTTCGGCAACGCGTGGCTGAAGACCAACGAGGCCGGCTCCGGCGCGTACAAGCTGGTCAAGTGGACCGCCGGCGACAGCGTCGTGCTGCAGCGCTTCGACGGCTACCGCCTGCCGCTCGCGATGAAGCGCATCGTGCTGCGCCACGTGCCCGAAGCCGCGAGCCAGCGCCTGCTGCTGGAGAACGGCGACGTCGATGCGGCACGCGACCTGAGCCCCGACGATCTGGCGTCGGTCGTGAAATCCGGCAAGGCGAAGGTGTCGGCATCGCCGCAGGCGACGCTGCTGTATCTCGGCCTGAACACGAAGAATGCGACGCTCGCGAAGCCCGACGTGCAGGAAGCGCTGAAGTGGCTCGTCGACTATGCGGGCATCCAGGGCAACGTGGTGAAGACGACCTACAAGGTCCACCAGACCTTCCTGCCCGAAGGTTTCCTCGGCACGCTGAACGCGAACCCGTACCGGCTCGACGTCGCGAAGGCGAAGGCGCTGCTCGCGAAGGCCGGCGTGCCGAACGGGTTCTCGGTGACGATGGACGTGCGCAACGATTATCCGTACACCGAAATCGCGCAGGCCGTGCAGGCGAACTTCGCGCAGGCGGGCATCAAGGTGCAGTTGATCCCCGGCGACAACAAGCAGACGCTCGCGAAATACCGCGCGCGCCAGCACGACATCTACATCGGCGAATGGTCGGCCGACTACATCGATCCGCACAGCAACGCGCAGGGATTTGCGTGGAACCCCGACAATTCCGACAAGTCGAGCTATAAAATGCTGGCCTGGCGCAACAGCTGGGACATTCCGCAACTGACGAAGGAAACCGACGCCGCGCTCGCCGAACCGACCGCCGCGAAACGCGCGCAACGGTATCAGGCGATGCAGAAGGAGATGCTCGCGCGCTCGCCGTTCGTGATCATGTTCGAGAAAGTCGCGCAGGTCGCGACGCGGCCCGGCGTGAGCGGGCTCGAAGTCGGGCCGATCAACGATCTCGTGTCGTACCGCAACCTGAAGAAGCAATAAGATTCACCGCATGTCGACTCCCGCCTCCTCCCTCGAAGCCCTGCGCACGCTGCCCGCGCGGCGCCCGGCCGTGCGCTGGGCACTGCGCGTGCTGCGCTGGACGCTCACGCTCGCCGTCACGTTCGCGGGGCTGCTCGCGCTGACGTTC
Organism: Burkholderia sp. ZZQ-2; assembly: GCF_050768715.1. Lineage (NCBI taxonomy): Bacteria > Pseudomonadati > Pseudomonadota > Betaproteobacteria > Burkholderiales > Burkholderiaceae > Burkholderia > Burkholderia sp. ZZQ-2. The sequence continues at coordinate 16,791 of NZ_LDVA01000276.1, forward strand.
GTGATCGGCCGCAAGGTGCCGATCGACCCCGTGCTCGCGATCCTCGGCGATCGTGCGTCGGCCGAGGCATATGCGGCCGAACGCATCGCGCTCGGGCTCGACAAGCCGCTCGTCACGCAATTCCTGATCTATGCGCGCGACGTGCTGCACGGCCATCTCGGCATGTCGCTGCTGACCGCGAACCCCGTGCTCGACGACATCAAGCGCGTATTCCCGGCCACGCTCGAACTGGCGACGATCGCGACGCTGATCGGCATCGCGATCGGCGTGCCGCTCGGCGTCGCGGCCGCCGTGAAGCACAACCGTCCGATCGATCACATCGCGCGCTTCGTCGGGCTGATCGGCAATTCGGTGCCGGTGTTCTGGCTCGGGCTGATGGGGCTGCTGCTGTTCTACGCGCGGCTGCACTGGGTCGGCGGGCCGGGCCGGCTCGATCCCGTGTACGACGGGATGGTCGATCCGCGCACCGGCAGCCTGCTGATCGACGCGGCGCTCGCGGGCGAATGGGACGTGTTCCGCAATGCGGTATCGCACATCGCGCTGCCGGCCGCGATCCTCGGCTACTACTCGGTCGCGTATCTCAGCCGCATGACGCGCTCGTTCATGCTCGACCAGTTGAGCCAGGAATACATCGTCACCGCGCGCGCGAAAGGCTTGCCGGAGCGCCGCGTGATCTGGCGGCATGCATTCGGCAACATCGCGGTGCCGCTGCTCACCGTGATCGCGCTCACCTACAGCAACCTGCTCGAAGGCTCGGTGCTGACCGAGATCGTGTTCGCGTGGCCGGGGCTCGGCTCGTACCTGACCGGCGCGCTGCTGAACGCCGACATGAACGCGGTGCTCGGCGCGACGCTCGTGATCGGCGCGATGTTCATCACCGTCAACCTGCTGACCGACGCGCTGTACCGCGTGTTCGATCCGCGCGCGCGCTGAGGCGCCGACACGACATGACCGCTTCCACCCTGCTTCTTTCATCGCCCATGCCGAAGGTTGTCCAACCATGAACGCCGAGCGTCTCACGCTGCGCGCGTGGCTGCTGTCCGACGCGCCCGCCTCGCGCTCGCAGGCCGCACTCGGCCTCGCGTATCGCCGCTGGCGCCGTTTCGCCGGCAACCCGCTCAACCTGTTCGGGCTCGCGATCCTCGTCGCGCTGATCGTCGTCGCGATCGTCGGCCCGCTGATCATGCCGCACGATCCGCTGCGCCAGGTGCTGTCCGACCGGCTGCTGCCGCCCGGCTCGCCGTCGCACTGGCTCGGCACCGACCAGCTCGGCCGCGACATCCTTTCGCGGCTGATCGCCGGTTCGCGTCTCACGCTCGGCATTGCGCTGCTCGTCGTCGTGATCGTCGTGCCGATCGGCCTCGCGATCGGCACGACGGCCGGCTATTGCGGCGGCTTCGTCGACAGCGTGCTGATGCGCATCACCGACATCGCGCTCGCGTTCCCGAAGATCGTGCTAGCGCTCGCATTCGCGGCCGCGCTCGGGCCCGGCGTGATCAACGCGGTCGTCGCGATCTCGATCACCGCATGGCCCGCGTATGCGCGGCTCGCGCGCGCGGAGACGATCCGCATCGCGCAGGCCGACTTCATCCACGCCGCCCGCCTGCAGGGCGCGTCGGGCCCGCGCATCCTGCTGCGCTACATCGTGCCGCTGTGCATGTCGTCGGTAATCGTGCGCGCGACGCTCGACATGGCCGGCATCATCCTGACCGTCGCAGGCCTCGGCTTCCTCGGCCTCGGCGCACAGCCGCCGAGCCCCGAGTGGGGCTTCATGGTCGCGTCGGGCCGCAACGTGCTGCTCGACGCGTGGTGGGTCGCGACGCTGCCCGGCTGCGCGATCCTGCTCGTGAGCCTCGCGTTCAACCTGCTCGGCGACGGGCTGCGCGATGTCTTCGATCCCCGTCATGGAGCGTGACATGCCGATGAACCCCGCCCCCACGCCCGCGCCGCTGTGCGAGATCGACGGCCTGAAGATCGGCTTTCGCGGGCACGACGGCACCGTCACCGATGCCGTGCGCGACCTGTCGCTGACGCTCGCGCCCGGCGAACGCTTCGGCATCGTCGGCGAATCGGGCTCCGGCAAATCGCTGACGGGCCGCGCGCTGCTCGGCCTGCTGCCCGACGCCGCGCGCTGGTCGGCGCGCACGATGCGCTTCGCGGGCCACGACCTGCTCGCGATGTCGCCGCGCGAACGCCGGCGGCTGTGCGGCAGCCAGATGGGCATGATCCTGCAGGACCCGAAATATTCGCTGAACCCGGTGATGACGGTCGCGAAGCAGATGGGCGAAGCGTTCCGGCTGCACGAGCCCGGGCTGCGCGGCCGAGCGCTGCGCGAGCGGATCGTCGATGCACTCGCGGCCGTGCAGATCCGCGACCCGGCGCGCGTGGCCGATGCGTATCCGCACGAGCTGTCGGGTGGCATGGGCCAGCGCGTGATGATCGCGATGATGGTGTCGACCGGCCCGCGCCTGCTGATCGCCGACGAACCGACCTCCGCGCTCGACGTCGCCGTGTCGATGCAGGTGCTCGCGGTGCTCGACGCGATGATCGCGCGCCACGACACGGGCCTGATGTTCATCAGCCACGACCTGCCGCTCGTGATGTCGTTCTGCGATCGCGTCGCGGTGATGTACGCGGGCCGCGTGGTCGAAACCTGCGCCGCGCGCGACCTGCGCAACGCTTCCCATCCCTATACGCGCGGGCTGCTCGCGGCGAACCCGCCGCTCGCGAACCCGCCGGACGAACTGCCCGTGCTGCGGCGCGATCCGGCGTGGCTCGAACCCGCGCCGCCCGCCGATCGACAGGAGGCCGCACGATGATCGACGTCGATCACGCATCGATCCGTTTCCCGACCCGCACGGGTCACGTCGACGCCGTGCGCGACGCGAGCTTCGCGGTGCGCGACGGCGAGGTGTTCGGGCTCGTCGGCGAATCGGGTTCCGGCAAGTCGACGCTGCTGCGCGCGCTGACGGGCCTCGTGCCGCTCGCGTCCGGCAGCCTGTCGATCGACGGCCGGCCGGTCGGCGGCACGCCCGATCGTGCGTTTCGCCGCCACGTGCAGATGGTGTTCCAGGATCCGTACGCGTCGCTGCATCCGCGCTTCACGGTCGACCAGACGCTGCGCGAACCGCTGTCGATCCACGGCATGAGCGACACCGATGCGCGTATCGCCCGCGCGCTGTCCGAGGTCGGCCTCGGCCCCACGTTCCGGTTTCGTTATCCGCACCAGTTGTCGGGCGGCCAGCGGCAGCGCGTCGCGATCGCGCGCGCGCTGATCGTCGAGCCGCGCGTGCTGTTGCTCGACGAGCCGACGTCCGCGCTCGACGTGTCGGTGCAGGCCGAGATCCTGAACCTGCTGCGCCGGCTGCATCGCGAACACAACCTGACGATGATCCTCGTCAGCCACAACCTCGCGGTGATCGGCTTCCTGTGCCAGCGCGTCGCCGTGATGCAGCAGGGCGAGATCGTCGAGCAGCTCCGGATCGAGGACGTGCGCGCCGGGCAGGTGGCGCGCGACTACACGCGCACGCTGCTGAATGCAACCGAAGGCTATCGTCGTCTCGAGCCTGCGCCGGGCGCGCCGGCCGCGTGACATCCGCACGTCGCGCCGCCATGCGATACTCGGCACGCCACGCGCCGGCTTGCCGCCGCATGGAACCCTTGTGCGCCGCACGGGTCAACTTCGTTTCGTCAACAGCTCAACCGCAATAGGGAGGCGTTCATGCTGCAATTCATCGAAACCCTGGTCGTCGGGCTCATCGTCGGCCTCCTCGCCCGCGCGCTCAAGCCCGGCGACGACAAGATGGGCATCCTGATGACCGCCGTGCTCGGCATCGTCGGCTCGCTGATCGCCGGCTACGTCGGCCGCGCCGCCGGCTGGTACTCGCCGGGCCAGGGCGCGGGCTGGATCGCGTCGATCGTCGGCGCGATCGTGCTGCTCGTGATCGTCGGCGCGGTACGCAAGCGCATGAACTGAACGGCGCACCTTCGCCCCAACGCAAAACGCCGCTCGAGACGAGCGGCGTTTTTGCTTTCCGGACGGCGCGAGGCCGTTGCCCGCACAACGGTCGCGACGACCGTTCGCCGTTCGATCTTATCCCCCCGGCTTTTCCCTGACTTGCGATTACGCAGATTCGGCCTACATTGATTCAAGCAATTCGCAATCGTTTGCCTATAGTCATTATTTCGATTTTTTCATTCAAGAGGCCCAATGGTTTTGCCGTTTACGCATACAGCATCGCGGCGTTGACGGACTGCCACCCGAGCGGCCCCGCTGCGACGCGCTTCCTATATGGAGCCTGTCATGAAGCACCGCCATATCGCCGCCTCGTTCGCCCTGGCTGCCTCGCTTCTGGCCACTTCCTCGTCCTTCGCCGCCGGCGCGTCCGGCATCATCCACTTCTCCGGCATGATCGTCGAGCCGCCCTGCTCGTTCGCGCTCGATACGCCCGATCTCGCCAATGGGCGCGTACGCGCCGACTGTCCGCGCCCGGCAACCGGCCAGATCGCGTTCGTCGACGCGGCGAGCCAGCAGGCGATCAAGACCACGACCTTTACTCAGGCCTCGCGCGCAATCGTTTTACCGAGCCGTCCCGGCAACAATCACGCACCGATGATCGCGGTCGTGACATACCAGTGAAGCCGCTCGCCGGCGCGACGCCCGGCGGGTTCCGCACGCCGGTTCGGTGAACGCGCGCGGCGCCGCTCAGTCGCGGTGGCGCGCGATCCAGTCGCTGAACGCGCGGATCTTCTGCTGGTTGCCGATGTTCTCGGGATAGACGAAGAAGTAGCGCGCGCCCGTCTCGAGCACGAGATCGAACGGCCGTTCGAGCCGGCGCGCGCTGACGTCGTCGTCGACGAGCGTCACGTCGCCGACCGCGACGCCCAAGCCCTGCATCGCCGCGTTCGTCGCGAGATCGAGCGTGTCGAACGTCGGCCCGCGCGCGGGATCGACGCCGCGCTCGCCCGCGTAATCGAGCCAGGCGCGCCAGTCGCGATGATCGCGGGTCGGATGCAGCAACGTGTGACGCACCAGGTCGCCGACCGAGTCGAGCGGCGACGTCTGCCGCAATTCGGGCGCGCAGACGGGCGTCAGCCGCTCGTCGAACAGCGGCAGCGCGAACACGCCCGCGCCCGGCGACGTGCCGTAGACGATCGCCGCGTCGAACGGCTCGGTCGAGAAATCGACGACGTGCTGCCACGCGGTCGTGATCTGCACGTGGAGATCGGGATGCTCGTCCTGGAAGCGCATGATGCGCGGCAGCATCCAGCGCATCACGCAGGTCGGCACTTTCAGCGCGAGATCGGTGCGCTGCCGCGTGAGCTTCATCGAGATGTCCTCGATCCGCGCAAAGCTCTCGTTGACGACCGGCAGCAACTGTTCGCCTTCCGCCGTCAGCGTGAGGCCCTTCGCATGCCGCTTGAACAGCGGAAAGCCGTAATGCGCCTCGAGCGTCTGGATCTGCCGGCTCACCGCCCCTTGCGTGACGCACAGCTGCTCGGCCGCGCGGGTGAAGCTGCGGTGGCGGGCCACCGTCGAGAAGATCTGCAGTGCGTGCAGGGGCGGAAGTCGGTGCATGAAGAAGGCAAACGCAAAAACGGCGCGAAAGGGCCGCGCGCCGGCTCCGGCGCGCGCTGTCCGACACGATAAGCCAAACGCCGGTTTTGCGCGAGGCGCGAGGCGTTAGGGCCTGTTCCCGCTAATAACGGGCTTGCGCTGGCCCTAGGCCGTCGCGGTGAGCGCACCCGCCACGATGCGCGCCGCCGACGCGACGACGTCCGCGCGGGCCGCCGCCGCGGCTTGCGGCTGCGTGAACGATACGGCCATCACGATCGGCGCACGCGACGGCGGCCACAGCACGGCGACGTCGGCCGTCGTGCCGTAACCGCCCGTGCCGGCCTTGTCCGCGATGCGCCAGCTCGGCGGCACGCCCGCCGCGATGCCGGTCGCGCCGCGCGCGCCGCCGACCATCCATTCCGTCAGCTGCGCGCGCTGCGGTTCGGGCAGCGTGTTGCCGAGCACCAGCCGCTGCAGTGTGTCGATCATCGCGACCGGTGTCGACGTGTCCCGCTCGTCGCCGGGCGCCGCGTGATTCAGTTCGGGTTCCCAGTGATCGAGGCGGAACGACGTGTCGCCGCTCGCGCGCGCGAACGACGTGACGGCCTGCGGGCCGCCCAGCACGCCCATCAGCAGGTTGCCGGCCCCCTTGTCGCCCGACTGCAGCATCGCCACGCACAGCTGCTCGATCGTCATGCCCGTGTCGACGTGGCTTTCCGTGACCGGCGAGCCCGACACGATTTCATAGCGGCGGTAAAGAATCCGGCGCGGCAGCAGCGACGCGTCGAGCGAACCGCGCGCGAGCATCGCGGCAGCCGCGACGACCGCATACGTGCCGCACAGCGGGAAGCGTTCACGCGCATGGTGAGCGATGCGCACGCCGTTCGACGTATCGAGCGCGGCGACACCGAGCCGGCCATTCGACGCCTTCTCGAGCGCGGTCAATTCGGCCTGGGCGGCGTGGGCGCGCCCCTGGTCGGCGACCGGCGCGGACGTGCACGCGGCCACGAACGGCGCGGCCACGGCGGCAAGCAACAGCGAGCGGCGTGTCGGAGAGTGTTCCATGGATGAGGTGTGTTCTGTCTTCTGTCTGAAACGATGGCACGAAGCGACGCGGGCACGCCTTAACGAAGCGCCCCCGTTCGCACCGGCGGCCGGCCCGCGACGGCATTCACCGCGCATCCCCGAAAGACGGCCGTCGGCCCCGCGCGAAGCACGGGACTCGCATGAACAGGCCCTAGCGTAGCAGCGACCGCCGCCACGTTCCAGCGAAACGACCCGGCCTCACCCTTGCGACGAAGGCAGGTACGGCATCGGATTGACCGGCTTGCCGTCGCGCCGCACTTCGAACAGCAACGCGACGCGCGAGTTGTCGAGGTCGCCCATCTCGGCGATCTCGTCGCCCTGGCGCACGATGTCGCCCGTCTTCACGAGCAGCTTGCGGTTGTGCGCATAGGCGGTCAGGAAATCCGCGTTGTGCTGGACGATGATCAGGCTGCCGTAATCGTTCAGGCCGGTGCCGGCGTACATCACGCGGCCGTCGGCCGCGGCGCGGACCGGGTCGCCCGGCCGGCCGGCGATCTGGATGCCGCGGTTCTGCCCCGGCCGGAACCCGTCGACGATCTTGCCGTTGGCGGGCCACTTGAGCGCGACGCCGCCTGCATGCCGCTTCGTTTCCTTGACGACCTGACGGTCGCTCGCGGTCGACGCGGTGGCCTGCGCCGATGGCGGGCTGCTCCCCGCGCCATTGCTCGCAGCCGACGAGGCAGCCACCTGCACGCCGGCCGCGCCCGGCGGCGGCAACGGCTGCTGCCTGACGATGCGCAGCACCTGCCCCATGCGCAGCCTGCCGTTCGCGCCGAGCTTGTTCCAGGTGCGCAGGTCGGCAATGCTGCAGCCGTTCGCGGACGCGATGCCCGTCAGCGTGTCACCGCGCTTCACGACGTACTTCTGCGCGACGAGAATCGGCGCGGGAGGCGGGGTGGCGGCCGCCGGCGCAACGGCCGGCGGGCTCGACGGTAATGACTGTGCCGCCAGCGTGTCGCTCGGCGGAACGGACTGCGTGCTTGCACAACCGGCCATGACGAGCACGGCGGCCAGGCCCGGCAGCCACGCCGCGTGACGGTGAATCTCGTGCGATTTCATGGACGATCCGACTCCGGTTTGACAATCTTTCAAGCATCTCAAAAACGGAACGGCCGACGTGTAACCGGATGAAAACAATGATGACAAACGATCACGAACCGGATGCCGGCCGGCATTCGCTACCGGTAATACGGTCCGATTCGGAAAAACTTGATGGTTTTTTTGCGCGGAAACGGAAGAATTTTCGTTTCGCAAAACTATGACGAGCTCGTTTTGATAGGTGTCGCAGCGTGCCACTGCTGCCCGTCGCGACGCTCAACGCAGCCACGCGGCGAGTTCGGAACAGGCCCACGCGATGCCGATGCACAGGAACAGCACGTGCAGCGCGATCTTGAACGACACGCCCCACGACGGATCGATCCGCATGACAGGCTCCCCCGGTTGATGTGCGGCCATGATCCGTCATCGATCGCGCCCCGAAAATACGGAACCGGCGAATCGGGCCTCAGGCTAAGCCTGAGACCCCGGCCGCGGTTCCCTGCTAACTTATCGGCCATTCCAACGCGATCGCCCCCACCCATCATGCGCTTCGACCTGACCGACCTGCGGCTCTTCCTGAACATCTGCGAGGCCGGCACGATCACGAGCGGCGCCGAGCGGACCCACATCACGCTGCAGGCCGCGAGCGAGCGCATCCGCGGCATGGAGGACGAGCTCGGCGTACCGCTGCTGCACCGGACCAAGTCGGGCGCGCAGGCCACCGACGCAGGCCGCGCGCTCGAACACCACGCGCGCACCGTGCTGCAGCAGATCGACCACATGCGCGGCGAACTGCAGCAATACGGCCAGGGGCTGCGCGGGCATATCCGGCTGCTGTGCAACACGGCGTCGCTGAGCGAATACCTGCCCGATGCGCTGGCCGACTACCTGCCGCATCATCCGAAGCTGTCGATCAGCGTCGAGGAGCGCTCGAGCCAGGAGATCGTGCATGCGATCCGCAACAAGACGGCCGAGGTCGGCATCGTCGCCGATTCGGTCGGCCTCGGCGGGCTCGAACAGAAGCCGTTCCGCGAGGACTGGCTGATCGTCGTCGTGCCGGCCGCGCATCCGCTCGCGTCACACGACAAGGTCGCATTCGACACGATCGCCGACGCCGACTTCATCGGCCTCACCGACGGCAGCGCACTGCAGGTGCATCTCGCCGACCAGGCGCGCGCGCTCGGCAAGCGGATCCGCTACCGCGTGCAGTTGAAGAGCTTCGATGCGATCTGCCGCGTGATCGCCAGCGGCGTGGGCATCGGCATCGTGTCGCGCCATGCGGCCGAACGTGCGATGCAGACGATGGACGTGCGGCTCGTCGAGCTGTCCGATCCGTGGAGCCACCGCCGCCTGAAGCTGTGCGCGCGGTCGTTCGACGCGCTGCCGAAGTACACGCGCGAATTCGTCGCGTTCCTGTCCGGCGAAACCGAGCCGAGGTGACGCGCGTCGCTCGCGGTCGATGCCGCGATGCATGGCACGATTCGCTTCGATCCTTATGGATAACGTTTTCTCACAAAATCCGGTGTGTGTATGTCACCGGATAGCCCTTCTGCTCGCCGCGTCCGCATCGACCTTCCGCGCTTTACCTCGTCACGACCGAAAGAAATTCCCGTAATTTTTGCGGCATTCCAATCTGTCTCTCCATTTCCTCGTACCCCGCCATCCGGGTTTTTCCCGGCGCGTTCGACGTGAAAGTTCATTGACATCACGCCGCTCGATGCCTAAATTTGGAAAACGTTTTCCAATGCATCCGCGCGACGCCGGCCACGGCCCGCGCAGGGAGAACGCTTGCCCGCTCGAGTGGTGATTCAGGCCGTCCGTCTTCAGGGATCAGGGTTGCAAGGCGGCGGCCAGGCACGGGCATCGAGCGCGGCGACGGCCACCCCCGCCCGTCCCTCATCACTATTCAAGACTGGAGACACAATGCATCCGCGCAGCAGATTCGCGCTCGGCGCCGCGCTCAGCGCCCTTTCCGTCCTGTTCGTCAGTGCCTGCGGCGGCAACGACATCACCGATCCGCCGTCTTCGTCGTCCCCGCCGTCGAACTCGACGCCGACGTCGCCGCCCGCCTCCGCGCTCGCGGCGAACTCGCTGCAGGCGCTCGTCTACGGCGCGGCCGACACGCGCGTGCCGGCCGGCACGGATACGCCGATCACGATGATGGGCCAGATGCGCGCGCTGTTCGACCTGATCCGGAAGTCGCCCGACTTCACGCAGGTCGTGATGGATCTCGGCGACGGCACGCCCGTCCACGTGCTCGACACGAATACCGGCGACAAATTCCTGCCCGGCAAGCTCGCGCTCGGCCTGTCGTACATCCTGATCGACATGAAGTCGAAGAACGATCCGCAATACGCGAGCTACCTCGCGACCTACCAGAAGATCACGACCGCGATGATGGCGCAGTCGGGCGGCAACTATACGTATGCGAACACGTCGTGGGGCGAGTACTACTATCTCGTCGCGCTGAACAACCTGCAGGCGCACGGGATGCTCAACGAAGTCTTCAGCGACGCGATGCTCGCGACGCTGCAGCAGCGGCTGCGGTTCTGCGACATGTTCGGCCCCGACGCGAGCGGCAAGGTCGATACGTGCCCGGCCGCCGGCACACCGATCGACATCGCGTCGCTCAACACCGCACAGAACTACTATGCGGTGTCCTACGGAATCGCCGGGCTGCGCCAGAAGCTCGGCTGGAGCAGCCCGTCGTTCGCGTCGAAGACCGATCCGTCGGTCGCGACGATGGGTGCGCGCGACGCGCTGCTGTACACGCTCACGAACCATATCCGCAACGACTCGTCGGGCGGGTTCTCGGACGAAGCGTCGAACACGCACACGACCTACTACGACCAGGCGCGCTTCGACCGCTACAGCACGCTGCTGATCGGCGAAGTGACCGAGCGCACGTTCGAGATGGGCAACGAAGCGAATTTCACGCCGGAACTGAAGGGGTATCTGCGCAAGTCCGTCGACCTGATCCTGCCGCAGCTGAACGGCGACGGCGAAGGCTTCAACTACGGCCGCTCGATCGGCCCGTACGGCGATTCCGCGTTCATGGAAGTGCTGACGGCCGCGGCCAACGCCGGCGTGCTGTCCGATCAGGAGAAGCAGGTCGCATACACGTTCATCACGAAGGCGGCGCATCGCTTCGACACGTTCTGGTACGACCCGTCGCTGCCGACGCCCTCGGTGAACATGTGGGTCAAGGGTCGCGGCACGGACGCGTATCGCGGCAAGCCGCGCGTGATGGGCGAGAACTTCAGCCTGCTGCACCAGTACCTGTACGTGAACGCGTGGTGGAACAAGCTCGGCTTCGGCGGCAAGGCACCGATGGCCGACGCCGACTACAACGCATGGCTCGACGCGCTCCCGCGCTACACGCTCACCTGGTACAACCGGCCGAACGACCCCGCGCATCCGTACAGCGCGGCGCTGGTGACCGTGCGCGACGGCCGGCGCGTGATCAACCTGAACCTCAGCCAGGCGCCCGACTACAACTCGTTCACGCCGTACTACCCGGTGCCGTCCTCCGACAAGCTGACCTACGGCACGACCGATCTCGGCTACGCGTTGCTGATTCCGCAGGTGTCGTACAACGGCAGGACCTACATTCCCGTCACGTACTACAGGAACCTGAATGTCCAGCAAGGCAACGGGCAGGTGATCGTGTCGTTCGATACCGCGAAGTTCCGGCTCGCATCGAAGAACGCGGCGTACACGACGGATCTCGACCTCCAGGTGCACACGGTGCTGACGTTCGCGCACGGCTCGGTGGCGCGCAGCGACACGCTGAGCACCGGCACGCTCACCGGCAACCTGTCGGTCGAAACGGACTTCACGTCGTTCGCGGATTTCGCCTCGACGCAGGCCAACGGCGACGGCGTGTCGGTCACGTACGCGAACAGCCCCGCGACCGGCTATGCGGCGACCGGGTTCGACAACTGCGCGCTGTCCGCCTTCGATACGGTGAACGGCACGACGAATCCGCTGTCGACGACACCGATCGGCCAGTTGCATTCGAACTTCGCGTGCACGACGAAGCCGTTCGCACTCGGCGCGGGCGCGACCCGTACGTTCGGGTGGACGCTGAAGTACGCCGATCCGGCCTGAGCGGGGTGACCCGCGCCCGGTGAATGCACCCGAAGCCGGTTTCGTCAGCCGGCTTCGGGATCGTCACGGACAGCGGGCATCACGCTCGCCGGCGATGCCCGCTCACCGCCACCCCGAAACCGCCATGTACGCGCCGAGCGCGATCAGCCCGACGAAGAAGCAGCGCTTGAACGCCTTTTCGCTCATCACGCGCCGCGCATACTGCCCGCCGGCCATACCCGCCAGCGCCGGCACGAGCGCGAGCGCCGACACGCCGAGATCGACCGTCTCCAGCGCACCCGTCACGCGCAACTGCAGGCCGAGCACGATCGTCGAGGCGGTGAACGACAGCCCGAGCGCCTGGATCAGGTCGTCCTTCGACAGCCGCAGCGCCTGCAGGTACGGCACGGCCGGCACGACGAACACGCCGGTCGCGGCCGTCACGACACCCGTCAGGTAGCCGACCACGGCCGACAGCCATTTTTCGTGGCGCCCCGGCGCGGGCAGCCGCGCGGCGGCGAGCCCCCACAGCCCGTAGAGGATCAGCACCACGCCGAGCGCCGCATGCGTCCAGGTGCTGCCCGCCGCGAGCGCGGGCAGCCCGCCCGTCAGCGTGCCGATCGTCAGACCGGCGAGCAACGGCCACAGCCGGCGCAGCAGCGGCCCGAACGACGGGCCGAGCCACAACTGCCACACGTTGGTGATGAACGACGGCACGAGCAGCAGGCTCGCGGCGGCCGACGGCGGCATCGCGAGCGTCAGCAAGCCCATCGCGATGGTCGGCAGGCCGAGCCCGATCATTCCCTTGACCGCGCCGGCCAGCAGGAAAACCACCGCGACGATCGTCAGCGTATGAATGTGCATGAAAGGCATTCCGTCCGGTTGAGTACGGCGCCGATGGTGAACCCCGATCGCGCCGCCCGCCATCTGGCTTTGCCTGAGGCTGGCTCGGGCCTGCCGCGCGGCGCCGGCGCGGCCGGCGGACGCGCGCATTCGCACACCGCGCCGCCGTCCGGCGCACACCCGCCTTCGTTCAACGCAGGTCGCGTGCGTCGGCTACCGGCCCGGTCGATCAGTCCCCGTGAATGTCCCCCGTCCCTGCTCGCTGTCGAGGTGAGCCATCTGTGCGGCCGGATAACGCTCACCGGCAGCCGCCCCGGCGGGAACCGCCGCTTCGATGCGTGCGATGTCATCGACCGTTAGTTGCATCTCAGCCGCCTGCAGCGCGTCCTGAAGCTGCGTGCGCTTGCGCGCGCCGATCAGCGGCACGATATCGCCGCCGCGCGACAGCACCCACGCGATCGCGACCTGCGCGGGATTGCTGCCCTTCTCGTCGGCGATGGCGCGCAGCGCGTCGACGAGCGCGAGGTTGTGCGCGAGGTTCTCGCCCTGGAAGCGCGGGCTCGCCGCGCGGAAATCGCGTTCGCCCTGCCGCGCCGTGCTCCAGCGCCCGCCGAGCAGCCCGCGCGACAGCACGCCGTAGGCCGTCACGCCGATCCCGAGTTCGCGGCACGCGGGCAGGATCCCGGCCTCGATACCGCGCGACAGCAGCGAATATTCGATCTGCAGGTCGGAGATCGGCGCGACGGCCGCCGCGCGGCGGATCGTGTCGACGCCGGCTTCCGACAGGCCGACATGGCGCACGTACCCGGCCTTCACGAGATCGGCGATCGCGCCGATCGTCTCCTCGATCGGCACCGCCGGATCGACGCGCGCCGGCCGGTAGATGTCGATGTAGTCAGTGCCGAGCCGTTTCAGCGAGTACGCGACGAAGTTGCGGATCGCCGCCGGCCGCGCGTCGTAGCCCGCAAACCCGCCGGCCGGATCGCGCAGCGCGCCGAATTTCACGCTGACCAGCACCTGGTCGCGCGCCCGGCCGCGCAGCGCATCGCGGATCAGCATCTCGTTGTCGCCCATTCCGTAGAAATCGCCGGTGTCGAGCATCGTGATGCCGTGGTCGAGCGCCGCGTGCAGCGTCGCGATGCTCTCGGCGCGATCGGCCGGCCCGTAGAAGTCCGACATCCCCATGCAGCCCAGCGCGAGCGCCGATACCCGCGGGCCCGACCGGCCCAGTTCACGCATCTCCATGTCCGTTTCCTCGAGTGATGAATCAACAGGCCGGATTCTGGGCGCATCGCGACGCGCGATAAATGCGAAACACTCCACCAAACCATTCGACGCTGATTAACAATGGAGCCTGTCCATCCGCCCACACCCCCGCCCCGCATGGATCATCTGCATGCAATGCGCATCTTTGCGCGCGTCGCCCATCTCGGCAGCTTCACGAAAGCGGCCGAGCAGTTGCAACTGCCGCGCCCGACGGTCAGCAACGCCGTCCAGTATCTGGAAAAGCACCTGAAGGTCCGCTTGCTGCAGCGCACGACGCGGCGCGTCGCGCTGACGGCCGAGGGGGCGACCTACTACGAGCGCTGCATGCGGTTGCTGGCCGATCTCGACGATGCGGAAACGCTGTTCGAGGACGCCGGCGCGACGCCGCGCGGCGCGATCCGCGTCGACCTGCCCGAGCGCTTCGCGGTGAACCAGATGATTCCGGCGCTACCGGATTTCCACGCCCGCTACCCCGACCTGCGCGTCGTGATCGGCACGACCGACCGCTTCGTCGATCTCGTCGCCGACGGCATCGACTGCGCGGTGCGGGTCGGCACGATGTCCGACACGTCGCTCGTCGCGCGGCGTATCGGCGAGCTAGCGCAGATCAACTGCGCGGCGCCCGCGTATCTGGCGCGCCACGGCACGCCGCGCTCGCCGGACGAGCTGCCGGACCACGTCGCGGTCGGCTATTTCTCGAGCCGAACGGGCCGTGAGCTGGACTGGGAATATGCGGACATGGATACGGGCGAGCTGCATGCGGTCAAGATGCGCAGCGTCGTGTCGGTCAACAGCTCGCAGGCGTATCTCGCGTGCTGTCTCGCGGGCCTCGGGCTGATCCAGGCGCCGCGCGAAGGGCTCGGGCCGCTGCTGGCGGACGGCTCGCTGGTCGAGGTGCTGCCGGAATGGAATGCAGAGCCGCTGCCCGTGTCGGTGGTGTTTCCGACCGGGCGGCATCTCGCGCCGCGCGTGCGGATTTTCGTCGACTGGCTCGCGGAGACGCTCGGCGGCCCGTACCGGGCGGGCTGACGCGGGCTGGGGCCGGGGCACCGGCCCCGGCCGGTCGAAACGCTCAGAACTTGTGGCGGATCGCGGCGCGCACCGCGAACTGGTTCGACGACGCCGACGGGCCGTCCGTCCCGACCACGTAGCCGCCGTCGGCCGCGGTGCCGGTCTTGTCGCCGGCAACCTTCTGCCATGCGCCCTGCAGGTAGACGTCGGTGCGTTTCGACAGGCTGTAGTCGGCCATCAGGCCGACCGTGTGGTACTTCGGCTTGAACGATCCGGCCGCGGCGTCGAACTTGCCGTCCGTGTACACGTACTGCGCGCCGAGATAGAAATCCGACGTGAGCTGGTACTTGCCGTTGATCTCGAAGTTCTGGAACTTCGTCGCGGTCAGCCCGAGGCCGGCGAACGTCGAAGCCGGCAGGTAGACCGTCGATACCGGATTCTTCACGTCCGTCTTCGTGTAGACGAAACCGACCGTGGCCGGGCCGAACGTGTAGTTGACGCCGCCGCCGAAGATCCGCAGGCGGTCGGCGACGAAGTTCGCGTCATCCGCGGTGATCGCGCCCGCGCTGCCGACACCCGGGTTGTTCGCCTGCAGGTACGCAGCCGCGACCTGCAGCCCGGCGAGCGAATACTGCGCACCGAGGCTGTACTGCCGGTTGTTCGAGAAGCCGGTGCTGTTGCTGAAGCTGTACGTGCCGCCGAACGTCAGGCCGTTCCAGTCGGCGCTCGCATACTTGACCGTGTTGTTGACGCGGAACGAGTTGTCCGTGTTGTCGTTGTCGAACGGGTGCGAGAACAGCGTGCCGCCCCAGTTGCCGTTGGCCGTGAGCGGCGCCAGATAATCGACGACCGAGTCGTACTGGCGACCGAAGGTCAGCGTGCCGAAGCGCGACTCGGAGAGCCCGACGAACGCCTGGCGGCCGAACATGCGGCCGCCCTGCCCGAGCCGGCCGTTGTTGACATCAAAACCGTTTTCCAGCGTGAAGATCGCCTTCAGCCCGCCGCCGAGATCCTCGCTGCCCTTCAGGCCCCAGCGGCTGCCCTGCGCATAGCCGCTCGCGAGCTGGTAATTCGACTTTCCGACCCCATTCACATTCACGTTGTTCGTGTAGTTGAAGCCTTCGTCGATCACACCGTACAGCGTCACGCTGTTCTGGGCGAAGACCGGCGCGGCGAAAGCGGCCAGCGCGGCGGTAAAAAAGACGTGCTTCTTCATGACGAATCTCCGGAGCCGGGGCCGGGCGCGTCGCGCGCCCGGCGAATGTTCGATCTGTTGTAGGTGTGGCCCGCAGGGCGGACGACGCGGTGTGCGGCCGCGTGAGGACAAAATGGTGTCACGTCGCAAACCGTCCGTCCATCGGGGCATGTGAACCCTGCGCAAAACGTTGCGCTCGTCCAACTGCCCCGTCGCGCGGACGGCCTGACCCGGCTTATCGGCAGCGGCGGGACGCGCCGCCATCCGCGTAAACCCGAGCCCTGGCGCATCGGTGGCACAATGCGCATCCGTTCGTCATTTCTTCACGAATTCATGCTTCACCCCGATTCATGCGCGGCGTGTGCCGGCCGCGCACGCGGCCCGCGCCGGAAGGCGGCCCGATGACCGCGCCGGCCCGGGCCGGCCGCTACGCCGAGCTCGATTTCTTTCGCGGCCTCGTGCTGCTCGTCATCGTCGTCGACCACATCGGCGGCAGCATCCTGTCGCGCGTGACGCTGCACGCGTACGCGCTGTGCGACGCAGCCGAGGTGTTCGTGTTCCTCGGCGGCTTCGCGACCGCGATCGCGTACAACTCGCTCGCCGAGCGGCACGACGAAGCCGCCGCGCGCCAGCGCTTCATCCGGCGCGCGTTCGAGATCTACCGCGCGTTCCTCGTGACGGCCGGCCTGATGCTGCTGATCACGGCCGTGCTGAACGCGTTCGCGATCGACGGCCCGAACATGCCGACCAACGACCTCGACGGCCTGCTCCACAAGCCGCTCGCCGCGCTGCGCGACATCCTGCTGTTCCGCCGCCAGCCGTACCTCGCGTCGGTGCTGCCGATGTATGCGTTCTTCGCGCTGCTCGTCCCGCTCACGCTGCCGCTCGCACGCACGCAGCCGTGGCTGCTGCTCGCGTTCAGCGGCTCGCTGTGGTTCGCGGCGCCGCATGTCGCGCGCTTCCTGCCGACCGTCGAAGGCGCGCCGTGGGACTTCAACCCGTTCGCGTGGCAGTTCCTGTTCGTGCTCGGCGTGATCGCGCGCTGCCAGCCCGTCTACCAGACGCTCGCGCCCAAGCCGCAGGGCTGGCTGCTGACGGCCGTGTCGCTCGCGATCGTCGCGGCCGGCGCGTATTACCGGCTGCGCATCGAACCGTTCCCGACCGATCCGTCGATCAAGCAGAACCTCGGCGCGCTGCGGCTCGCGAACTTCCTCGCGATCGCGTGGCTCGCGGCCAAGCTCGTCCACCTCGGCTGGATGAAGAAGGTCGCGCACGCGATGCCGTGGATCGGCACGATCGGCCGGCAGGGGCTGCTGTGCTTCGTCGCGGGCACCGGCATCTCGCTCGCGGTCGATTCGCTGCTTTACCAGGCGACCGAGGGCTATCTCGACGTGAAACTCGGGCTGACCGCCGACGTCGTCGCGATCGGCCTGCTGTATCTCGTCGCCAAACTCTACGGGCCGCTCGTCGCGCGGCTGCCGTTCCGATCGCGGCGATGACGCGCCGCGCCGTCATGCGCCGCTGCTACGATAGCCGGCGCCTCTCCTGAAACGATTCGACATGCGCCGACTCGCCCTTCCGTTCGCCCTCGCCCTGATCGCCGGCTCCATCGCCACCGCCCGCGCCACGCCGCCCGCGCCGGCGGTATCGCCCGCGCCGCCGCCGGCCGTCCAGACCGCGACGACCCCGTCGGCCGCCCAGGAGCCCGCGCTCAATCCGGGCAGCAGCGTCGTGCTGCGCACGTTCCGGTCGGCGTCGCTGAAGCGCGACTGGTCGTACACGGTCTACCTGCCGCCCGGCTACAACCCGGAAGGCGCGCGCTACCCGGTGATGTACCTGCTGCACGGCAATGCCGGCAACGCGAACGACTGGGTCACGCAGGGCCGGCTGCAGGCCACCGCCGACACGCTGATCGAGCGCCGCGAGATTCCGCCCGTCGTGATCGTGATGCCGCAGGGCGGCACCGACTGGTACGTCGACCGCAAGGAGAAGATGCAGAGCGCGTTTCTCAACGACCTGCTGCCCGAAGTCGAAGCGCACTTCGCGGTGTCGAACCAGCGCGCGGGCCGTGCGATCGGCGGCGTGTCGATGGGCGGGTTCGGCGCGCTGCGCTTCTCGCTGCTCGAACCGGGGCTGTTCTGCGGCGCGATGCTGCTGAGCCCCGCGATCTACGCGAACGAACCGCCGCTCAATTCCGCCGCGCGCTACGTCGGCGTGTTCGGCGACCGGCAGTTCGACCCGCGCGTGTGGCACGAACTCAACTACCCGGCGCTGATGCGCGGCTATTTCGCGCGCACCTGGCGAATCCCGATGTTCATCGCGGCCGGCGACGACGACCTGACCATCCAGGCCGAATCGAGCGTGCTGTACACGCACCTGCGCCGCGCGCAGAACCCGGCCGAACTGCGCATCGTCGACGGCGGGCATACGTGGGACGTATGGCGCGGACTGCTCGCGCCGGGACTGAAGTACGCGCTCGAGTGCGTGAAGTGACGGCGGGCGGGCGCTACCCCGCCCGATTTCACCCGGCGCGACGGTGACCGGCCGGCCGCAGGCCGGCGCCCCGTCCCATGCGCCGCGCACGCCGTCCCGGCGCGCCCGGGCCTGACGGCGGGCTCAAAGCCACGTGCCGCCCTGGCGCTCGTCCGGCTCCCCGGCGAGCGCATCGAAATCGTGAATCCAGTCCAGGTGATGCAGCACGCTGTCGCGCTCGGCCAGACGCGCATTGCGTGCCTGCGCGGCCGGCCCGTCGGGCAGGTGCAGCACATCGGCCACGGAAATCGACGCGTACTGCACCTTGCGCGTGCGGCCGCGACGCAGCCGCTCGTACGCTTCCTGCGCCTCTCGCCAGTTGCCCGGCCCGGCCTTCGCCAGTTGCGCCGCCAGCACCACCGCATCCTCGATCGACTGGTTCGCGCCCTGCCCGTGGTGCGGCACCAGCGCATGCGCGGCGTCGCCGATCAGCGTCACGCGCCCGCGGCTCCAGCGGCCGAGCGGCGGCCGATGGAACAACCCCCAGCGCTGGCTGATCGGCACCGCGGTGATCATCTGCACCACCGCCGGATGCCAGTCCCTGAATACACGCAATTGCTCGCCCTCTTCCGACGGCATCACCCAGTCGCGCGACGGCCACGGTGACGGATGACGCTCGACCAGCAGGAAATTCTGGTCGCCGCCGTCGCCGATCGGATAGTGCAGCAGGTGCCCGTGCGGCCCGATCCAGTATTGCAGCGTTTCGGGATCGGGCAGCAGGCTCAGCCGCGCGGCCGGCACCACGCCGCGAAAACCCGAACAGCCCGAATACAGCGCATCGTCGTAGCCGAGCATCCAGCGCCGCGTGATCGAGCGCGCGCCGTCCGCGCCGATCACGAGATCGGCGTCGATGCGCACGCCGTTGTCGAACGCCAGCGTGACGCGATCGACGTGCTGCACGAGATCGGTCAACCGGTGGCCGAGATGGATGCTGTCGAGGCCGACCGCCTTCGACAGCAGGGCCTGCAGATCCGCGCGATGCACGCCCCAGTACGCGCCGCCGAATTGCCGGCGATAGTCGGGCTCGCCGCGATGATGACCGATCACCGCGCCGCTGCGGCCGTCGCGATAGACGAGCCCCGGAATGTCCGCGCACACCGCGTCGAAGTCCGCACGCAGGCCCATGCGTTCGTAGAAGCGCGTCGCATTGGCCGACAGCGCGACGGCCGCGCCGACTTCGCGCAGCACCTCCGTCTGTTCGTAGATCTGCGCGTCGATGCCGTGCTCGCGCAGCGCGAGCGCGAGCGTCAGCCCGCCGATCCCGGCGCCGACGATCGCAATCTTCAGGTTCGTCTGCATGATGACGGTGTCTCCGATATTCCGATGTGGGGTGTGCGACGTGCGCAGCGGCCATGCCGATTGCATAGGCCGTACCGGTATTCTCGGGAGCCGTCTTTCATTCCACAATAAAATGAAATGAATCTGCATCATCACTGGATGCAATGAACCGGGCGAGGCAAAACCCATGGAACTGAGCGATATCGACCTCAACCTGCTGCTGCTTTTCCAGCGGCTGATGCAGGAACGGCGCGTGTCGAGCGTCGCCGAGCAGATGAACATGAGCCAGCCGGGCGTGAGCAACGCGCTCGCGAAGCTGCGCCGCCGGCTCGGCGATCCGCTGTTCGTGCGCGGGCCGGGCGGCGTGGTGCCGACGCCGTTCGCGCTGCGCCTGGCGGAACCCGTGTCGCACGCGCTCGCGACCCTGCACGCCGCGCTCAATCCCGAGACCGGTTTCGATCCGCTGCGCGCCACGCGAACGCTGACGATCGGCATGACCGACATCGGCGAAGTCGTGTTCCTGCCCGCGCTGCTCGAACACCTGTCGCAAGCGGCGCCGGGCATCGCGCTCAATACCGTGCGCAACACGAGCATCAACCTCGGCGACGAAATGGCCGACGGCCGCGTCGATCTCGCGATCGGCCTGCTGCCGCAGCTCAAGGGCGGCTTCTATCAACGCCGGCTGTTCGATCAGCGTTATGTGTGCCTGTTCCGGCGGGGGCATCCGCTCGAGGACGCGCCGCTGACGGTCGACGCGTGGCGCAATGCCGAACACCTGGTCGTGGTGTCGGCCGGCACCGGTCACGGGCAGGTGGACGAATGGCTGAGGCGCCGCCGCGTGGCGCGCCAGGTGCGGCTGACGGTGCCGCATTTCATGAGCGTCGGCTACATCCTGCAGCGCACCGACCTGATCGCGACGGTGCCCGAGCATCTCGCGCAGCAGCTCGCCGCACCGTTTTCGCTGGGCTGGCGCGCACTGCCCGTCGCGCTGCCGGGGACGCCGATTCACATGCTCTGGCATGCGCGGGTCAACCAGGACGAGGGGAACCGGTGGCTGCGCGACGTCGTGGTCGATCTGTTTGCGCAGACCGGCACGCGGGCACGAAAGGCCGCGCCCGGCCGGACGAAGTAGTCAGCCGAACGTGCGTTGCGATGTCGCCCGGACATGCGCACCGTGCATTTCGACTACATTGCCGAATGCGGCGATGATCCCGGTCATCGGCCGCCTCGCCTTCTTTCAACCAGCAGGAAATCAAGCCATGTCTGTCTCGAAGAAATTCGCAGCCGTCACGGGCGCCGGCTCCGGCATCGGTCGCGCAGCGGCCGTCGCGCTCGCCCAGGCGGGATTCACCGTCGCGCTGCTCGGTCGCACGGAGGCCTCGTTGCGCGAAACGCAGGACGCAATCCGCGCCGCCGGCGGCGACGCGCACGTGTTTCCTGCGGACGTCACCGACGAAGCATCGGTCGACCACGCGTTTGCGCAGATCGCGCAGCAGTTCGGCCGGCTCGACGTGCTGTTCAACAATGCCGGCCGCAACGCGCCCGCGGTTTCCCTCGACGAATATGAATTCGATCTGTGGAACAGCGTCGTCGCGACGAACCTGACCGGCGTCTTTCTGTGCGCGCGGGCCGCATGGCGCGTGATGAAAGCGCAAACGCCGCAGGGCGGCCGAATCATCAACAACGGCTCGATCTCGGCGCATGCGCCGCGCCCCGATACGATCGCGTACACGGCCACCAAGCATGCGGTGACCGGAATCACCAAGGCGCTGGCGCTCGACGGCCGCCGGTACAACATCGCGTGCGGCCAGATCGACATCGGCAACGCCGCGACGTCGCTGACGGAACGGATGACGCAAGGCGTCCCGCAAGCCGACGGCAGCCTCGCGCCCGAGGCGCGCATGGACGTCACGCACGTCGCGAACGCGATCGTCCAGATGGCGAACCTGCCGCTGGATACCAACATCCTGAACATGACGATCATGGCGACGGCCATGCCGTTCGTCGGGCGCGGGTAAGCGCGCGGCGAGGAATCCCGATCGGGCCGCATGTGTCCGGCGCGCTGCGTCGCCGGGCCGGCCCGAATCGTGCCTGTTCAGCTCGCTGCGAGATATCGCTGCGGCGATTCGCCCGTGATCCGTCGGAACATGACGATGAACGCGCTCGCGCTGCGATACCCGAGATCTTTTGCCACCTGCGCAACCGACTGGCCGAGCGCAAGGCGCGTGATCGCTTCCGCGACGCGCATCTGCTGCCGCCAGGCCACGAACGTCAGCCCCGTCTCGGCATGCAGCCGGCGCGCGAGCGTACGGCCGCTCGCGCCGAATTGCTCGCCCCAGAAGTCCAGCGTGAGATCGCTCGCGGGGTCGTTCATCATGTGCTCGCACAGCTTGAGCAGGCGCTCGTCGCGCGGCAAGGGCACACCCGGCTCGGCGAGGCTCGGCGTTTCCGCGAGCACTTTCATCAGCAACGACGCGGCGAGCCCGGCACGGCTCGTGGCCGTATAGGTATCCGCCCCGTCGACCACCGTGAGCGCGAGTTCCCGCAGCAACGCCGACACGGCGATGACCGCCGGCTCCTCCCAAGGCCACGGAAACACTTCGGGTTCCACATAGACGCTGCATAGCGCGGTGTCACCCACCGCGTGCAGTTCGTGATCGACGTCCGACGGCAGCCACACCGCCCGCGACGGCGGGAGCGTCCATGTGCGGGCCGGCGTGAGCACGCGGACGACGCCCTTCGCTGCAAAGACCAGCTGGCCATGGCGATGCTGATGCCAAGCCACGCGTTCGCCTTGACGGTAGTTCACGAGGGTCGCGGCCACCTGGCGCGGCAGCGGCACCCGCGCCAGCGGATAGCGCTTGAGCAGAAAAGCCTTCATCGGAGACGGTCGAAAGGAAGTGCGCCATGATATTTCAAAATCACCAAATTCTGTCAAAAAATCGATATCGCCTGTCTACCTTTCGGCTGCGGGAGGCATTAATCTCCTTACCCATCAATGGTTACGGCCAAATCCCGCTCGCCATATTTAATACGTCTCATTCTTATTTCTGAGACACAACACGTGCAGCCAGCACGTCCGCACGACCTTCGACGACTTATGCCTCTCATTGCCTCATTGCTCCGCTACTCACGCTGGTTGCTGCCGGTCGCGCTATTCGCGAGTCTCGCGAGCGGCTTCGCGAACGCGGCGCTCGTGGCACTCATCAATCAGGCGTTGCAAGCGTCGGGCGCACAGCTGATGCACCTGGGCATGCGCTTCGTACTGCTTGCCGCGCTGGTGCTCGTGACGCGCATCGGCTCGCAGGCGCTATTCATGTATCTCGGTCAGCGCGTCAAGGCTCAACTGCGCATGCAGACGATCGGACGCATTACCGCCGCGTCGTTCCGCGATCTGGAGCGGTGCGGCGCGGCCCGCGCGGTGGGCGCGCTGACCCAGGATCTCGACAGCATCGTCGTGTTCTTCGTGAGCCTGCCCTCCATTGCGATGCAGGGCGCCGTGATCGTCGGCTGTCTCACGTACCTCGGCATGCTCTCGCTGCCGATCCTTGCGGTCGCGCTGGGTGTGCTCGGGGCCGGCACGCTCGGCACGCAGCTGGTGAGCGCCCGTGCGCTGCGTCATCTGCGCGCATCGCGCGACCGCGAGGACACGCTGCTGAACCAGTTCCGTGCATTGTTCGACGGCGCCAAGGAACTCAAGCTGCATCGCGCGCGCGCGGACGCGTTCGTCGGCAGCGAGCTCGCACCGCACGTGGAAGCGGTGCGCGTGCAGCGCACGCGCGGCTATGTGCTGCACGCGCTCGCGGCAAGCTGGGGCAATTTGCTGCTGTTCGGCTTCGTCGGCCTGACGACTTTCGTGCTCGCGCATCTGTTCGGCGCCGACGCACACGTCATGTCGGGTTACGCGCTCGTGTTCCTCTATCTGATCATGCCCGTCGAAGGGCTGCTCGCGGCGCTACCGTCGCTCAACTCGGCACGCGTTGCGTTCGAGCGCATCGGCGCGCTTGAAGCGGCGCTGCCTGCCGAACCAGGCAATCACGCCGATTCCGCCCCAGCCCCGGCCGAAGGATTCTCGCGCATCGCGTTCGAAGGTGTCGAACATCGCTATGTGCGCGAAAGCGACGACGGCCTGTTCACGCTCGGGCCCATCGATCTGACGTTCGACGCCGGAGAGCTCGTGTATCTCGTCGGTGGCAACGGCAGCGGCAAGACCACGCTCGCGAAGCTGCTCGTCGGCCTTTACGCGCCCGAGCGCGGCCGTCTGCTCGTCGACGGCGTCGCCGTGGACGACACGACGCGTGCCGCGTATCGACAGCGTTTCTCGGTGGTCTTCAGCGATTTTCATCTGTTCGATTCGCTGCTCGGCCTGACCGGCGAACGCGAAGGGATGGCGCGTACGTTGCTCGTCGCGCTGCAACTCGACCACAAGGTGCGCATCGAGCGCGGCACGTTCTCCACGCTCGCCCTTTCGCAAGGTCAGCGCAAACGCCTCGCGCTGCTGGTCGCATTCCTGGAGGATCGACCGTTCTATGTCTTCGACGAATGGGCTGCCGATCAGGATCCGGCCTTCAAGGACGTGTTCTATCGCACGCTGTTGCCCGCGCTGAAGGCGAACGGCAAGACCGTGCTGGTCATCACGCACGACGATCGCTACTTCGATCTCGCCGACCGGCTCATCAAACTCGAGAACGGGCGAATCGCCGCGATTACCGCGGACACGGCCGGCGCGGACAATGCGCGGCGTACGGGGGGCAACGACATGGCGAGCGCGGCATGAGCCATATCGTGCGCGACGAAGCAGCCCGCTCCGCATGCGGCGACACCGGCAATGCCGCGACGTTCTCGCTCGAACGCGTGTCGTACGTCGCCAGCGGCCGTCCCCTGCTGCAATCGATCACTCTCGCGATCGAACCCGCATGCGTGACCGGGCTGGTCGGGCACAACGGTTCGGGCAAATCCACGCTCGTCAAATTGCTCGCCCGTCAGCTCGCCCCCACTGCCGGCACGATTCGCTACGCGGGCAAGCCGCTCGCCGGCTGGGGCGCACGCCAGTTCGCGCGCCAGGTCGCGTATCTACCGCAGCAGACGCCGCCCACCGACGGCATGACCGTGCACGAACTGGTCGCCCTCGGGCGTTATCCGTGGCATGGCGCGCTCAGACGCTTCGGGGAAGAAGACGCCGAGCACGTCGAGCACGCGATGCGTGCAGCCGATGTGCTCCGTCACGCCGATCGTCCCGTCGACGTACTGTCGGGCGGCGAGCGTCAGCGTGCATGGCTGGCGATGCTGGTCGCACAGGACTGCCGCTGCATGCTGCTCGACGAACCGACGTCGGCGCTCGACCTCAACCATCAGCTCTCCGTGCTCGAACTCGTGCGCACGCTCTGCGCGACGAGGGCGATGAGCGCCGTCGTCGTTCTGCACGACGTGAACATGGCCGCGCGGTTCTGCGACCGCATCGTTGCGCTGCGCGAGGGCCGTCTGCTGATGCGCGAGCGCGCCGCCGACATCATGGACCCGGTACACCTCGAATCGATCTACGGCGTGCCGATGCGCGTGAGCGCCGATCCGGTCAGCGGGCGGCGCCTGGGGTTTCCGGCATGAACCCGCTCGTTGCGAATCCGCGCCGCCGGCAACTGCTCGTCGCGCTCACCGTGCTCGCCGGCTCCGGCACACGGTTCTCCGCGCCATGCGTCGCTGCCGCGGTCACACGGTTCCCGCACCGCATCGTGGTGCTCAACTGGGAACTGACGGAAACGCTGCTCGCGCTCGGGCGCGCGCCCGTCGGCATTCCGTTGCCCGACTGGTATGCGAGCGGCATCGTGACGCCGCCGTTACCGCCCGGCGTCGCCGATGTCGGCCTGCTCTATCAGCCGAATTTCGAGGTGCTGCTCGCGCTCGCGCCGGATCTCATCATCGTCACGCCGGCGCATGCGGCGTTGATGACCCCGCTCCGACGCATCGCGCCGACGCTCACGCTGGGCACATACATGAGCGTTGCACGGCCTCTCGAGGTGCTCTGCGACGAAACCTCCGCGATGGGGCGCGCGATCGGGGCGCCGCTATCCGCCACCGAACTGATCGCCGCCGCGCAACAGGAATTCGCGTCGGTGGCCACCCGGATCGCGAGCACCGGGGCTCACCCGGCGCGAGCCGTGATCGTCGCCGAAGCACTCGACGAGCGACATTTTCGCGTCTATGGCGCGGGTAGCCTGTTCGACGACGTGCTCGCGCGCATCGGCGTCGACAATGCGGCCCACCCTCGCGACGCGGCGAGCCGCGCGGCCTCCACGCCATGGCGCACCTCCGTAACCGGCTCGGCCACCGTCGCGCTGGAACGCCTGTTCGATGTCCCGCACGCGGACATTCTGCTGATCGGGCCGCTGCGCGCCGCCGTGCGTGCCGCGCTGAACCAAAGCCCGTTGTGGCGTGCGCTGCCTGCCGTGCGCGAGAAACGCGTCGCGGTACTGCCGGTGATCGCGGCCTTCGGCGGACTCGTGTCGATGCGCCGCTTCGCCGCGGCCGTCTCGATCGCCCTCGCCACACTTGAGCACGGCGGAGGCAGCCTTGCGTAACCTCGTGCTGGCCGGACGCGTCGCGCGGACAAGCGATCGGCACCTGGCGCTGGTCGGCGCCATGGCCGTACTCGCCGCATGCCTCACCGCCACGGACGTGCATCGCGCACTGGCAGGCGCATCCTTTTGGCGCGCGCTCGCGGCCACCGCCGACACGCAGGACGTGGGGGCCTTGCTCGTCCACTACAGCCTGCTGCCACGCGTCGCGATGACACTGCTGTGCGGCGCCGCACTCGGTCTCGCGGGCACGCTGATGCAACAGGTGCTGCGCAATCCGCTCGCTGAACCCATGACGCTCGGGGTGTTCCCGGGCGCGTACCTCACGCTGTCTGTCGCGACGATCTGGATGCCCGGCTGGTTGGCCATGGGTCGAAGCACGCTGGCGCTGGCGGGCGGCGCGGCCGCGATGCTCGTCGTGTTCGCGCTGGCATGGGCGCAACGTATGTCGCCGCTCGGCGTGATCCTCGGCGGCATGGTGGTGAACCTGTACTGCGGTGCAATCAGTCTCGCGATCTCGGTGGTGCATTTCGACAGGCTTGCGGGCTTGCAGATCTGGGGCGGCGGCGCGCTCGACCAGAACGGCTGGCAACCGACGCTGCATCTGGGCATGCAGCTCGCCGCCTGCGCGGGCGGCGCCGCCCTGCTCTATCGTCCGCTGAGTCTGTTCGACGCAGGCGACACGACGGCGCGCCATCTCGGTGTCGCGGTCGGATGGGTGCGCGGCGCCGCGTTGTTCGTCGCGGTCGCGCTCACGGCGTTCGTGGTCGCCGAAGTGGGCGTCATCGGCTTCATCGGCCTGGCCGCGCCGCTGCTGGCCCGCCTGGCCGGCGCGCGGCAATTGCGCGCGCGGCTCGTGTGGTCACCGCTCACCGGCGCGGCGCTGCTGTGGCTCACCGATGAAATCGTGCGCACGGCCGCGCGGGCCGACCTGTTTTCCGCACACGTGATCGCGACCGGAAGCGCGACCGCGATCGTGGGCGTGCCGCTGCTCGTCGGGTTGCTGCCGCGTTTGCGCTCGCGACCCGATGCGCATGCTGCAGCGGGCCCCCGGCATGATCGCCGCGCGCCTCGTGCGATGGCGCTGGTGTGGGCCATGCTGCTGCCGCTCGCATGCCTGCTGTCTCTGGCGGTCTCTCGCGGCCCCACCGGCACGAGCGTCGCCACGCTCACGCAAATCGAGAGCCTGCTGTTCTGGCGCGTACCTCACCTCGTCGCGGCGCTGGCGGCGGGCGCTCTGCTGGCAGTCGCGGGAACACTGCTGCAACGCATGAGCGCGAATCCGATGGCGAGTCCCGACGTGCTCGGTGTGGGTTCCGGCGGCATGTTCGGCATGGTCGCCGTGCTGTTTCTCGGTCACCGCCTCGTTCCCGCCGCGCTCGTGGCTGGCTGCGTGGCCGGCACGTTCGCGACGTTGATGCTGCTCGTCTGGTTCGGACGGCGCGCGCGATTCGCGCCCGAGCGCCTGCTGCTCGTCGGGCTGTCGATCAGTGCGCTGTTCAGCGCGGTAGTCGGCGCGCTGATGTCAAGCGGCGATCCGCGCGCGGGCGTGCTCGTCGATCTGCTGATCGGATCCACCTACTACGTCGCGCCCAACATCGCATGGAGCGTCGCGGCACTGGCGCTCCTCACGCTCGCCGTTGCACCGCTGACCGGACGCTGGCTCGCCGCCCTTGCGCTCGGCACGGACGTCGCGGCGAGCGTCGGCGTGCCCGTGGGTCGCGCGCGCTTCGCATTGCTGCTGCTGGCGGCCATGTCAACGGCGGCGGCTACCGTGATTGTCGGACCGTTGTCGTTCGTCGGGTTGATCGCGCCGCATATCGCACGGTTTTCCGGTGCGCGCCGCCCCGTGCCGCAGCTCTATCTGGCCGCAACCCTCGGCGCGCTGCTGATGGTGACGGCGGACTGGCTCGGGCGGCAGATCGTTTTTCCGCAGGAAATCGCGACCGGCCTCGTCGCCACGCTGCTCGGCGGACCGTGGCTCGTCGCGCTCGTGATGCTGCGCGGGTTGCGGCGGTAATTGCGTCACGGGTCGCGGGATCGACCACGATGTCGGCCCGGCGATTGTTCGGTAGTGCATGGACTCAAGACAGACGAGGCCGTCAGATGCCCGTCGATAAAGATCGTCCCCCCCATTTTTCAACCCGCCGCTGGCGGGAGGAAGCAGTTCGACATTTTTCAACATCGGGATGATCAACCATGACAACGAGAATAGACCACCCGCGCGCGCGGCGCGTGACGACGGGACGACGCAGCGGTGCCCCGCTCGCCTTTTCGGCGCTGTGCCTCGCCTCCTCGTGGGCGAACGCGCAAGGCTCGCCCGCCCCGGCCGGCGGCATGCTGCCCGCCTTGACGGTGGTGGGCACAAAGGACGCCGATGCGACAACCGAAGGCAGCGGCAACTACGCTGCAAAGTGGGCCACCATCGGCGGAAAAGTCGCGCAATCGATCAAGGAGACGCCGAACTCGGTCTCGGTGCTCACGCGCGAGCGGATGGACGACCAGAACATCACGACCATCCAGCAGGCGTTGCGCTCCGTGACCGGCGTCAGTTCGATCGACTACGGCGACGGTACCGCGTACTTCCGCGCGCGCGGCTCGCAGCTCGGCATTGAATTCGATGGGGTCCCGACGCTGAGCGGCCTGCAGTATCAGTTGCAATTCGATCTGGCGATGTACGACCGCGTCGAAATCCTGCGCGGCCCGGCAGGCTCGATCGATGGCATGGGCGAGCCGGGCGGCGTCGTCAATCTCGTGCTCAAGCGCCCTCAGGATCAGTTCCATCTCGGCACGGAAACACAGGTCGATTCGTTCGGCAGCGTGCGCCAGATGATCGACGTCACCGGGCCGCTGAACAAGGACGGCACGCTGCGCGGACGCGCCGTTCTCGTGGGCAGCACCGGTATGCAATCCATCGAGCGCACGCGCAGCAAGGAGGTGATGGCCTATGGTGCGCTCGATTGGGACCTCACGCCGCGCACGACGCTGTCGTTCTCGGGCGGCTATCAGGTCTCGCCGATTTCCGGCATCGATTACGGTGCGGGCGGCGTGCTGAACAGCACGCGTACCGCGCTCACCGGGCGCGTGCCGAGCGAATATACGCGGAACTTCAGTCCGAGCTGGAACTACGCGTACACCTCGTTGCAGGAGGTCAACGCCAACCTCGTGCATCGGTTCGAAAACGCGTGGCAATCTTCGACCACGCTGTTCTACCGCCACGAACTCTCCAAGGCCTACTACGCGTACTCCGGCCCCGGCGCGACCGCAAACGGCCTCGCGCGCTTCGGAGACCAGCGGCAGCGCACGAGCTATGACTGGTTCGGCGCGGACACCAACGTATCCGGCCCGGTCCGCCTCTGGGGGCAGACGCATACGCTGACCATCGGCGCGAACTACGCCGTGATGACATCGGGCGCGCAATCGGGTTACCGCGCGTTGAGCGGCCCGTACGGTGGCGCCTACAGTCTCTACGATCCCAATGCGGTACCTGCCGTGGACGTACCGTACACGTTCGGCACCAATCACCGCACCGTGCAATACGGCGTCTATGCGCAGGCGCGTATCAAGCTCGCCACGCCGCTGACGCTCGTGCTCGGCGGCCGCGAGGCGTTCCTGCAAGACCGCACGCAGTCGACGTTGCCGAGCGTCGCGGACTGGACGACCAACGCACAGGTCAATCATCGCTTCCTGCCGTCCGCCGGCTTGCTGTGGGACATCGTGCCGTCGCTGACGGTCTACGCCAACTACGCGCGGTTCCTCGATGCGCAAACGCAAGGCACGTACTCGGGGCCGGGCCTGCCGCCGCGCTCGGGAGAGCAGTACGAAGTGGGCATAAAAAGCAGCCTGCTCGATGGCCGCCTGAATGCGAACGCCGCGCTGTTCCGCATCAACGACGACAACCGTGCCGTTGCCGATCCTGCCCATCAGTTCTATTACGTATCCGCAGGCAAGGCACGCAATCAGGGTATCGAACTCGAACTCACTGGCCAGCCGACGCCAAACTGGAATCTCTATGCCGGCTACACGTATCTGAACGCACACTACGAGAACGACTCGCCCGATCTCACCGACGGCACGGATCCGAAGCATTTGTTCAAGCTGTGGACCCGATATACGCTCTCGCAAGGCCCGTTACGCGGATTCTCGATCGGGGGCGGCATGCTCGCTCAAACGCGGATTTCACGCGGCGTCGAACAGGGCGGCTATGCGGTTTTCGACGCACAAGCGGGATATCGTTTCACCAAGCACGTGACGGCGTCCTTGCAATTGAATAACGTGTTCAATCGCAGGTACTACATTCGTCCGCCCAGCACCTATTACAGCGTATTCGGCGATGCGCGCAACGTGATGTTGACCGTGCGTTCGGATTTCTAGGTGCCGCCGCGACGATCTGCCCGAGCACGACACCCAACTGCTCGGCAAGCTGCGTATACGACAGCACTTTTTCGAAGCGCTGCTGCGGAAAAATCTGTGGCAGCAGCACCTCGCGAGCGACAAGCCCCTGACTCGTGAGTGCGCCACAGACGGCGGACAACGCGATCAGCCACCCGATTCCGCTCCAGGCGACATAGCCGGCGATGCCGATCATGCAGGCGATGGCCCGACTGGTCTGGCTCGCTCGCTCGCAGCACGCGAACGGGCGGCACGCGGTCGCTCAATGCACCGCAGACCGGAAAGGCGATGAATCGCGGCAACGCTTCGATGAAAAATGCGAGCCCGGGCCACGTCGCTTTATGCGTGATCTGAAAGACGACGAGCGGTACCAGAAAGAGCAGCATCTGGTCCGCGATCCGCGACAGAAAAAAGGGAACCCAAGAAGGCCGGCTGATCGATGCGCATCAAACGTGTGCCCCGCGAGAATGATCAGGACACACCGGGGTGAGCCTGCTTCACCAGGCTTCAGTACGCCTTGCATCGCTCATCAAGGCGCACCCTCGCTTGTCGTTTTAGTACACGAAAAACTTGCACCTCACCACCCGCCAAGCGGATCAACCCCCGACCGTCGTCCGAACGTTCCACGACACGGGAGCGTCGGTTGCGCGCTGAAGATACCGGCACCGAATGACTTGAGGTCAGACCAACCCCACGGCCGAGTGTCTGAATGACGAACCATACGCAGTATCGGGCAACCGATCCCGTCCGCTCAGGCGTGAACGGAAAGTACCGGCCGGTGCCGTCGTCCGGTACAGGCCGCGCTTCTTCAGTTCCGGCACGATCAGTTCGGCGAAATCGTCGAGCGTGCCCGGGCTGATAAGCGGATTGAGCATGTAACCGCTCGTCGTCGACTGCCGCGCATGCTCGGCGAGTTGATCGGCGACCTCGTCGGGCGAGCCGACGAGGATCAGGTCGGTGCCGCGCGTGACGCTCGCGAACTTGCGCCGCACGTCGCCGGCGGTGAGCGGCTTGCCGCTGCCGTCGGGCCTCATCACGTAGGACGTGAGCCCTTCCGTCTGCGTCGTAAGCGGTTCGTCGTCCGCATAGCGGTCGATGTCGATGCCGGTGTCGCCCGCGTAGCTGACGAGTTGCGCGTGTTGGTGATAGTGCTGCTGCAGCAGGTGGTATTTCTCCTTCGCGTCGCTCGACGAGCGCGCCGTCACGATCCGCAGCACCGTCAGCGACTTCACGTCGTCCGCCGACCGGCCGCGTTCAGCCGCCTGCCGGCGAATCTCGTCGAGGCCCGCGCGGATCTCGTGCGGATTCGACTTCGCGACGAACACCACCTCCGCGTGCTTCGCTGCGAATTCGCGTCCGCGCCCGGACCAGCCGGCCTGGATCAGCACCGGCGAGCGTTGCGGCGACGGCGCGCAGACATGCGGCCCCTGCACGCGATAGTGCGTGCCTTCGTGCGCGATCGGCCGCACGCGGTCGCCACGCGCATAGCGCGGCGCGTGCTTGTCGGCGACGACCGCGTCGTCCGCCCAGCTCCCTTCCCACAGCTTGTAGACGACGTCGAGAAACTCCTCGGCGCGCGCATAGCGTTCGTCGTGACCGATCATCCGGTCGAGCCCGAAGTTGCGCGCCGCGCTCGTCAGGTAGGACGTCACGATGTTCCAGCCGATCCGGCCGTTGCTCAGATGATCGAGCGTGCTGAAGCGGCGCGCGAGCGCGAACGGATGCTCGTAGGTCGTGCTCGCGGTCACGCCGAACGCGAGCCGCTCGGTCTGCGCGACAAGCGCCGGAATCAGCATCATCGGATCGTTCGCGGGCGACTCGACCGCCCACTGCAGCGCGGCATCGGCCGACCCGCCATAGACGTCGTACAGGCCGAGCACGTCCGCGAAGAACAGCATGTCGAGGTCGGCCTGTTCGGCCGTGCGCGCGAGGTTCGACCAGAACGCGAGTGTATTGGCGCGCAGCCGTTCATCGGCGGGATGGGTCCACAGGCTTGGTGCGCCACCGCAACCGACACTGGCTTGTTCATACAGGGAAAACAGCAACGGGCGAGGATCGGACATCGTCGAAATCGGTATCAGGGAAGGAATCAGTTGGGTGCCGCCCACGCGCCCGACGACGCGCGGCGGCGGCGCCGTGCTGGCGTACGCTCGTCTGGCGCGCCCGTAAGGTAGCGATTGACGTGCTGCTCGAAACGGCCGGCAGGAACGATCAGCAGCGCGACCAGTACGACATAGACGATCGCCGCGCCGGCCAGCGGTTCGTACACGCGCAACGTCTCGAAGCGCAGCGTATTTGCCGTTCCCATCACGTCGAACACGGTCACGGTCGACGCGAGGACGGTCGATTTCAGCAGCAGGATCGCCTCGCCGACGAGCGCGGGCAGCGCGAGCCGCCACGCGCGCGGGCCGACGATGCGGCGCAGCACCTGCGCGCGCGTCATGCCGTATGCGTGCCCGGCTTCGATCTCGCCGGCCGGCACGCCGGCGATCGCGCCGCGCAGGATCGTCGCGACATACGCGCTCTCGTTCACGCTCAATGCGACGATCGCGTACCAGAACGCGTCGCGCAGCAGCGGCGATGCCCAGCTGTCGCGCATCCATTCGCGCGGCACGATTTGCCCGAATCCGTAGTACAGCAAATAGAGCTGAACGAGCAGCGGCGTGCCGCGAATCAGCATGATCCAGCCGCGCGCGGACCAGCGCAGCGGCGCATGGCGCGCACCGGCGGCGAGCGCGAGCGGTACGCCCAGCAGCACGCTGGCCACGCCCGAAAAAAGTGTCAGCGCGAGCGTCGTCGGCACTGCGGCGAGCAGCTTCGGCATCACCGTATCGAGCAGGAACGGCAGCGAGAACATCATGCGGTTGCGCGCCTCGTGCCACGGTTCGCGTGCCGCTCGAGCACCGCGAAGATGCCGGTCGACGCGATGCTCAGCAGCAGGAACAGCGCGGCCGTGACGAGATAGAAGAATACGTAGTGACGGGTCGCGCCGGCCGCGAGCTGGCTCGCCTTCAGCAAGTCCGTGAACGAGCCGAGCACGCTGATGAACGACGCGTCCTTGGTCGCGTTCAGCCACACGTTGCCGACACCCGGCAATGCGAGCCGCGCGGCGGCCGGCAGCCGGATGCGCGTGAACGTCCGCCATGGCGTCATCCCGTATGCATGCGCGGCTTCGATCTCCCCGATCGGCACGTTGACGAGCGCC
The DNA here is from genome assembly GCF_050768715.1 of Burkholderia sp. ZZQ-2. Classification (NCBI taxonomy): domain Bacteria; kingdom Pseudomonadati; phylum Pseudomonadota; class Betaproteobacteria; order Burkholderiales; family Burkholderiaceae; genus Burkholderia; species Burkholderia sp. ZZQ-2. The sequence goes on from NZ_LDVA01000276.1 coordinate 50,855, forward strand.
GCGCGGAAGATGTCGGTCAGATACGCGCCCTGGATGAAACCGAGCGACAGCGCAGCAACGAGGAACGGCGGGAACGCGAAGCCGTCGGGCACCAGGCCGCCGCGGCGCAGCGCGACCTCGACGGCAGGCGCGAGCGCATAGAACGCGAGCAGCAGGCACAACAGCTCGGGCAGCGCACGCACCAGCGTCGTGTAGAGCCGCGCGAGCCATGCGAGCGGCGCGTGGCGCGACAGCTTGCCGAGCGCGCCGGCGATGCCGAGCAGCACGCCGGTGCAGAACGACGACGCCGCGACGCCGAACGTCAGCGCGAACGCGCCCGCGAACACACGGCCATATCCACCGTCGTCGAATGCAAGCAGCGCGAGCAGCGAGTCGTCCGCGGCCATCGGGTCAGCGGCCCTTCTCGATCGTGCCCTTCAGGTTCGGATAGCGGGCGGTGATCGCATCCCACGTACCGTCCTGCTGCAGTTGCGCGATCGCGGTCGACAGCTTGCCGCGCAGCGCATCGCCTTGGCGCACGCCCGCGCCGATACCGAGGCCCAGCACCGGGTTGTCCGCGCACGTCGCCTTGACCTCGAAGTCCTTGCCGTCGCGCGACGCGAGGAAGGCCGTGAACAGACCCTTGCCTTCCTGCACGTAGTCGACCCGGCCGGACACCAGATCCGCGAGCGCGTTGTCGAACTTGTCGAACGCCTTGATCTGCGCATCCGGCTTGAAGCGGGAATCGAGGAACGCCGAGAAGTTCGTGCCGGCCTCGACGCCGATCACGCGACCCTTGAAGCTCGCGGGCACCGCGCAGTCGACGCGGCGCCGATCGCTTTTCGCTCCGACGAACACCGTCGGCGATTCGTAATACGCGCGACTGAAATCGATTGCCTTCTGCCGCTCGCCGGTGATCGTCATCGACGACCAGATCACGTCGATCTTGCGGTTCTGCAACGCCGGAATCAGGCCGTCCCAAGCAATGTCGGTGAGTTCGCACCGCACGTTCAGTTTGCCGCACGCGGCATCGAGCACGTCGATTTCCCAGCCCTTCCACTTGCCGGCCGCATCCTTCGAAAAGAACGGCGGATACGATTCGGCGTCGATTCCGACGCGCAACGTCGGCTGGGCCGCATGGGAAGCCGGCACGAGGCCGACCACAAACAACGCGGCCGCGGCACGGCGGACACTGGAACGCATCAAACGATTCATGTGGCGAATTTCTGAAATAACGTCGGAACGACCGGCGTCGCAGCCGGCAGGAGGCGAGACTGTAATGCGCGCCGACGTGTGTACCAAATGGTTATTTTTTCGATGAATATCTGATCGCGCGATATGGCGGAACGGCGCACCGCCGAACGCGCAGCACGGTGCATCGTTCGCCCGCTCACGCCTCCGCTGTTTCGCACTGCAACGCCGGCAACTCCAGATTCGCGCGGAAATCACCGCCCACGTAGTCGGTATCGAGCAGCGCGCGACGACGCAATTCGGGCAGCAAGCCATTGAGCAGCAGGTCCTCCTGGTCCGGCTGACCGAGCCCGTGCAGCGACAGCACGTCGACGAGCCCCGCGCGATAGCGCGCCTCGATCGCATCGGCGAGCTGCTCCGGCGTGCCGGCGACGAACCAGTGGCCGGTCTCCTGCGCGCGGACGATCAGCTCGCGCAGCGTCAGCCGCTGACGCGCATAGCCGACGAAGATCGCAACACGCCCTCGCCGGCGATGCACGCTGTCGATCGCCGGCAGCAGCGACCCCGGCAACGGCTGGTCGAGCGGCAGGTCGCGCAGGTCGACGCCGCCGCCGAGCATGTCGGCGAGCTTCAGCCTGCCTTGTTCGTAATCGATGCGTTCATGCTTGTCGCGCAACCGTCGCGCGACGTCGGCATCGGATTCGCCGATCACCGAATGGAACGAGTTCATCACGAGCGGCAGCCGGTCGCCGCGGCCGAACGCGATGGCCTGCCGATGCAGTTCGGCGACGAATGCGCGCGCGTCTTCGTGCGTCGGCTGAGACGTATACACGACCTCCGCGTACCTCGCGCCGAGCGATACGCCGCTGGCCGACTGACCCGCCTGAAACAGCACCGGCCGGCGCTGCGGCGACGGCGGCACGTTCAGCGGCCCCTGCACCTGGAAGTGCTCGCCGTGATAGTCGATCGCCCCGAGCTTGCGCGGATCGACCGAGATGCCACCTCCCTGCCCGCGCCGCGTCGCGCCCGGATCGTTCGCGTCGAACAGCGCGTTGACGACCTCGACGAATTCGGCCGCACGTGCGTAACGCCGTTCGGGGTCGGGCAGCGCCGCATCGCCGAAATTCTCCTCGCCGACCGACGACGTCACCGCGTTCCACGCAGCACGGCCGCCGCTCACGTGGTCGAGCGTGCCGATCAGCCGCGCGAGGTTGTACGGATGGTGATACGTCGTCGACACCGTCGCGACGAGGCCGATCGTCGACGTCGCCTGGCTCAGCGCCGCCAGCGCGACGATCGGCTCCTGGCTGCCCGTCGTGCCGGCGAGGCCGGCCGAATCGGCCTGCAGCAGGTCGGCGGTAAAGAGGCCGGTGATCTTCTCGGCTTCCGCCTTGCGTGCGAGCGACGCCGCACGTCGCACACCGTGCACGGCATCCGCATCGCCGGGTGCGTACAGCACGCTCGCCGCGCCGACGAGCGTCTTCAACCGTCTACGTGCGCCGCTCATGACACGGCTCCGTTCGTCGCGCGATGGCGCGTAACGAGGGTTAGCGTCTCACGTAGTACGCGTTTGTCATTCATCTGTATTCCTCTTGATTCCGTTCGATCTGACACTTCATGTCGGCATCGTGGCCCCGCATCGCCCGGCAGGCGCCGGCCACACGCCGCGAGACGACGCGCAGTCAACGACCATAATGCAAGCCCCCCGGTCGGCCGGAACGAATATTTTCGGCTTTCGATATTCTTCTTGATTGTTTGACCGTGCGAACGGCGCCGCAAAATAATTCGGCATGCCAAACCCGTTGATCAGGCCGTTTCGACCCGCGCCGATCGCTTCATCATGACGTTCGACGCCATCCGCTCCGACTCCGATTCGTCCGTTTCGACCGCGTTGCCGTTCCGCTTGAGCGTGCTCGACAAGAGCCCGGTCGCGCCGGGAGAAACGGCCGCCGACGCGCTTGCGCGCAGCGTATCGCTCGCGCGCTTCGCCGATGCCGCCGGCTATCACCGCTACTGGCTCGCCGAACATCACAACACCGCCGCGCTCGCGTGCCCGTCTCCGGAGATCCTGATCGCGCACGTGCTCGCGCATACGCGGCGCATTCGCGTCGGCTCGGGCGGCGTGATGCTGCAGCACTACAGTCCATACAAGATCGCGGAAAACTTCAACCTGCTCGCGTCGCTGGCGCCGGGCCGCGTCGATCTCGGTATCGGCAAGGCGCCGGGCGGCCTGCCGCTGTCGACGCGCGCGCTGCAGGCCGGCTACGATCCCGCGCGGCGCGCGTCGTTCGCCGATCTGGCCGACGAACTGAATCGTCATCTTCAGGGCGCAGCCACGGCTGCCGATACGACCGGGCAGGATGACGCCACGCTGCATGCGACGCCGCGCCCGCCCGAGCCCGCACAACCGTTCCTGCTCGGCGCCAGTGCGGAAAGCGCCGCGCTCGCGGCACGGCTCGGCTGGGCGTTCGTCTACGCGTCGCATTTGAACGCCTCACCGACCGATCTGGAACGCGCGTTCGATGCATACCGCAGCGCATCCGGCGGCCGCACGCCGCTGCTCGCGGTCTCCGCGATCGTCGCGGCAACCCGCGACGCGGCCGCGCAGCTGGCGAGCGGACATCAGGGCTTTCGCGTGCAGGTGGGCGACACGCCTGCCGTCAACGTCGGCAGCCTCGATCAGGCGCACGCCTATATCCGGCAGGCAGGCGGCGGCCCGCATCGCATCGATCCGCGCGAAACGCGGATCGTGCACGGCACGCGCGACGACGTGCTGCACGAACTGCACGCATTGCATCGCCGCCACGGGATTGACGAATTCGTCATCGATACGCCGCTCGCCGATGCCGCACCGCGTATTGCGTCGCTGCGGCTGCTGGCAGGCGCGTCGACCGACGAGCACGGTGCGGCGGCGTCGCGGTACCGGCCCGATGCGCGTGAATCGCGCGAGCGCGCCGCGACGCCGCAATCGGACTTCGAGGGCACCGCGCGATGACCGATACGATCCGCATTGCCGGCGCGGACGACGTGCCGGCCCTTTACGCGCTGCTGCAGGATGCGTATGCGCCGCTCGTGCCGCAGGGCGTGCTTTTCACGATCACGCGCTCGCCGATCGAGCGCGTCGCGCAGACCGTCGCGCGCGAAACCACGTTCGTGCTCGAACACACGACACCGGAAGGCCGACTGGCCCTCGCGGCCACGCTGACCGTGCGCTTTCCATGGGTATCCGGCGAACGCCACCGCATGCCGTATCCGTTCCTCCACTGGTTCGCGGTCGCGCCCGCGTTCAAGCGGCAGCGGTTCGGGCACGCACTGATCGGGCACGTCGAATCGCGGTTTCTGGCCGCGCAGGTGAAGGCGCCCGCGACCTATCTCGCGACCGCGACCAACCATCCGTGGCTGCAGCCGTACTACGAACGTAACGGCTACCTGCCGTTCGATCGCTCGACGAATGCGCTCGGCACGCCGCTCGTCTGGCTGCGGAAAATCCTGCTCCCGGAGCTCTATCGCGATCCGGCGACAGACGATGCCACCGCGCACGACGTGCCGCTCCACGCAAACGCGTGACGCCCCCTCCTCCGGGCTTCGCGCACCGCATCCCCTGCTACCCACCTCGTGAAAGGCTGCCACGCATGACATTCGCATTTCCGGATTCCGCTCTCCGCGCTTCGAGCCGTACCGCCTCGGCCGCGCTGCTGGTCGCTCTCGCGTTCCCGTATGCGGCGTTCGCACAGGGCACGCCCGTCTCCGGAGGCGCGCTGACCTGGGGCGTCGAAACGGAGCCGCGCACGCTGAACCCGCAACTGAACGGCCAGGACAAGGTCGAGCTGCTCCTGCGCAACGCATACGAAAGCCTGCTCGCGCAGAAGCCGGACGGCAGCTACGTGCCGTGGCTCGCGACCGGCTACAAGGTCTCCGCCGACGGCAAGACGTATACGTTCACGCTGCGCGACGGCGTGAAGTTCACCGACGGCGCGCCGTTCGACGCGAAGGCCGTGGCCCGCAATTTCCTGAACGCGCGCGAACTGTCGTACTCCGCCGGCAGCCAGCTCGCGCGACTGATCTCGCACGTCGCGGACGTGAAGACACCGGACGAGCACACGGTCGCGATCACGCTCGATGCGCCGTACGCGCCGTTCCTGACATTCGCCGGCCGGCTGCCGCTGCTGTCGCCGAACGCGTTCGACCGACCGAGCCTGAAATCGGGCGGCCCCGACATCGCGGGCACCGGCCCGTTCATCCTGCGCCGCTACGTCAAGGGGCAGGAAATCGAATTCGCGAAGAACCCCGACTATCGCTGGGCGCCGCCGACGGCGGGCCACCAGGGCCCCGCGTACCTGGACCGGATCGTCTACCGGTTCCTGCCCGAATCGTCCGTGCGCACCGGCGCGCTGCTGTCCGGTCAGGTCGACGTGATCGAAGGCGTGTCCGGCAACGACGCCGCGCTGATCCGCAAGAACGCCGATTTCACCTACCGCCGCGCGCTCAACACCGGCACGCCCTACTCGCTGTTCCTGAACGTCGGCTACGGTCCCACGCAGGATGTGAAGGTGCGCCGGGCGCTGCTGGAAGGCCTCGACATAACGGGCATCGTGCAGTCGATCTACCGCGGCGAGCGCACGCGTGCATGGGGCGTCACGTCGCCGATCGATCCGCTCTATGTCGCATCGATCGAAAAGACTTACGGTAACAACCCGAAGCTCGCGAACCAGTTGCTGGACGAAGCCGGCTGGAACGTCCGCGACAGCGGCGGCTACCGCACGAAGAACGGCGAACGGCTGACGATCGCGGTGATCCAGGCGCAGGCAACGGTGCGCGACCAGCGCGACGTGCTGCTGCAGGCACTGCAGGCGCAGGCGCGGCAGCGACTCGGCGTCGACCTGAAGATCCAGTACGTCGACGACGGCACGTACGTCGAAGCGCGCAAGAGCGGCAAGTTCGGCTCGATCGCGAATTCGAACACACCGCCGGACGGCATCGACATCGAAGGCCACTACCTGCCCGTCGATCGCGGCGGCGCGTTGAACTACAGCCGTGCGGCAGCGCCCGAGCTGACGCGCTGGCTGCAGGCGGCCGCACGCACGCAGAACATCGCGGAACGCAAGAAGCTGTACGGCGAGCTGCAGCACTTCGCGATCAACGAGCAGGCGTACGCGGTGCCGCTGTACGAGCCCGAAGACCAGATCGCCGCCGCGAAGGCCGTCCAGGGGCTGCGCTTCCGCTCGTTCGCGCAGATGCCCGAGAACCCGTACGACGTGTGGATCAAGAAGTAGGCGGGCGCGTCGAGCGTTGCCCCGCACGCCGCGCCAAACCGACAGGAGATATCGCACATGAACCCTTCGCCTTCCGCTCCCGTCCCCGTCCCGGACGCGCTGCCGGCCGCACGCTCGCCGGCCCCCTGGCGCCGCTGGCTGCATTCGCCGGTCACGACGCGGCTCGCGACCGGCGCGCTCGTACTGTGGGCCGCGGTCACGCTGTCGTTCGCGGCCGTGCATCTCGCACCGGGCGACATCGTCGGCATCCTGATCGGCGAGCAGCTGAGCACGCCGGAGATCGAAGCGGCGATCCGCCGGGAATGGGGACTCGACGAGCCGCTGCCGCTGCAATACGTGCACTACCTGTGGCGCGTGCTGCACGGCGAGTTCGGCCGCTCGTACATCCTGAACACCGACGTCGCACCGCTCGTGCTCGGCCAGCTGTGGCCGACGCTGAAGCTCACGGGCGCGGCGTTCGTCGTGACGATCGCGTTCGCGGTCGGCCTCGCCGTGCTGACGGCCGGTCGCCGCTGGGCGGGGCGCGCGGCATCCGGCGTCGAGCTGCTGCTCGCGTCGACGCCGTCGTTCTGGCTCGGCATCATGCTGCTGTTCGTGTTCAGCTTCACGCTGAAGCTGTTCCCGGTGGCCGGCGATCGCGGCTTCGCGTCGCTCGTCCTGCCCGCGCTGTCGCTCGGGCTCGCACAGGGCGCCGTGATCGGCCGCGTGCTGCGGCAAGGCATCGAGCGCGCGCTCGACGAGCCGTATGCGCTCACGGTGCGTTCGTGGGGCATCGGCGGCCTCGCCCTGCGCGTGCGCCATGCGCTGCGCCATGCGGCGCTGCCGGCCGTCACGCTCGCCGGCTGGCTCGTGGGCGGGCTGCTCAGCGGCGCCGTCATCACCGAGCAGGTGTTCGGCCGGCCGGGCCTCGGCAAGATAACCGTCGACGCGGTGCTGTCGAAGGACATGCCGGTGATCCTGGCGATCGCGATCCTGTCCGCGGCGATCTACGTCGCGCTCAGCACCGCCGTCGACCTGCTGTACCTGCTGATCGATCCGCGCCTGCGCGATCGCCGCGCACCGCGTTGAACCGGAGGCTTCGATGTCCACTCCCGTCGATCTCACATTGCGCGCCCCGGCGACATCCGCCGCAGCCGGCTGGCTGCGCCGCCATCCGGGCCTCGCGCTGGCTGCCGTCTATCTGTTGTTGAACGCGATTGCGGTCATCGCACCGGGCTGGCTCGCGCACTACGATCCGCTGGCCGCCGATCCGCTGTCCGCGCAGCTCGGCAGCAGTGCCGAGCACTGGCTCGGCACCGACCAGCTGGGCCGCGACATCTTCTCGCGCGTCGTGTACGGCGCACGCTACTCGCTGTCGATCAGCGCGGCCGCGATCGGCGTCGCGACGCTGTTCGGCACCGCGCTCGGGCTGTTTGCCGGCCTTGCGCGCGGCTGGCTCGACGAGCTGATCACGCGCGTGCTCGACGTCGTGTCCGCATTCCCGGACCTGCTGCTCGCGCTGATGCTGATCTCGTTCACCGGCCCCGGCGCGGTGAACCTCGTGTTCGCGCTCGGCGTCGCGTCGGTGCCGCGCTTCGCGCGCGTGGTGCGGGCGCAAACCTTCGTCGTCGCTGCTTCCGGCTACGTCGAGCACGCGCGCACGCTCGGCCTCGCGCCGGCGGTGCTGGTCTGGCGGCACGTGCTGCCGCATGCGATCGCGCAGGTGCCGGTGCTCGCGACGATCGGGCTCGGCACCGCGATCATCGGCACGTCGGGACTGAGCTTCCTGGGCATGGGGCCGCAGCCGCCCGCCGCCGAATGGGGGCTGATGCTCGCCGAGGGCCGCAACTATCTGTACAACGCGTGGTGGATTGCGGTGTGGCCCGGCGTCGCGATCACCGCGGCCGTGATCGCCGTGAATGCGCTCGGCGGCTACTGGCAGGCGCGCTTCGAACGCAGGGAGGCGGCATGAGCACGATCGCATCCGCTGCACCGGCAACGCCGGCCCGCGCCGCACCGCTGGTTCGCATCGAGCGCCTGACGATCGGCTTTCGCGGCGCGCACGGCACGCAGCCCGTCGTCGGACCGCTCGACCTCGCCGTGCATGCCGGCGAATGCGTCGCGCTCGTCGGCGAATCGGGTTCCGGCAAGTCGGTCACCGCACGCAGCCTCGTCGGGCTGAACGGACCCAACGCGGTGATCGACGCCGAACGCTTCGAGATCGCCGGCGCCGACGCGCGCCGCCATCGCGAACGCGACTGGCGCTCGATACGCGGGCGCCGGATCGGCTACGTGCTGCAGGACGCGCTGGTGTCGCTCGATCCGCTGTGGCGCGTGCGCGACCTCGTCGCGGAGGCGCTGCGCAACACGCGCGGGCGCGATGTCGCGGCGCGCAGCGCCGAGCTGCTGCGTGCGGTCGGCATCGACGATCCCGAGCGGCGGCTGCCGCAGTATCCGCACCAGTTGTCCGGCGGCTTGCGGCAGCGCGTGCTGATCGGCACCGCGATCGCGGGCGGCGCATCGCTGCTGATCGCCGACGAGCCGACCACCGCGCTCGACATGACCGTGCAGCGCCAGATCCTGTCGCTGCTGCGCGCGCGCCGCGATGCCGGCGACGCGGTGCTGCTGATCAGCCACGATCTCGCGGTCGTCGCCGAGCTCGCCGATCGCGTGCTCGTGATGCGCGCCGGCCAGGTCGTCGAACAGGGCCCGGCGCGCGACGTGCTGACCGCGCCGGCGCACCCGTACACGCGCGAATTGCTCGCGGCGATTCCCACCGCCGCATCGCGCGGGTTCCGGCTCGCGACCGCCGCGCGCGTGCCGCTGCCGCCGAAGCGCATCGATGCGCAGGCACCGGTACTGGCCGTCGACGCGCTGACGAAACGCTACGGCGATCGCGCCGCGCCGGCCGCGGTCGACGGCGTGTCGTTCACGCTCGCACGGGGCGAGACGCTCGGCATCGTCGGCGAATCCGGCTCCGGCAAGTCCACGGTCGCACGGATCGTGCTCGGGCTCGTCGAGCCGGACAGCGGCACCGTCGCGCTCGACGGCCAGCCGTGGAGCGGTGTGCCGGAAGCCGCACGCCGCGCGCGTCGCGCCCGGCTGCAACTGATCGCGCAAGACCCGTACAGCTCGTTCGACCCGCGCTACTCGGTCGGACAGATCGTCGGCGAAAGCCTCGACGCGGCCGGTATCCGCGGCGATGCGCGTCGTCGCCGCGTGCTGCAGCTGCTCGACGAGGTGCAGCTCGGCGCCGGTTGCATCGACCGCTACCCGCGTGAATTATCCGGCGGGCAGCGGCAGCGTGTCGCGATTGCGCGCGCGTTCGCGTCGAACCCGGCGCTGCTCGTCGCGGACGAACCCGTCAGCGCGCTCGACGTGTCGATCCAGGCGCAGGTGCTGGATCTGCTTGCCGATCTGCAGGCCGAGCACGGCACCGCGATGCTGTTCATCTCGCACGATCTCGGCGTCGTGCATCACGTCGCCGACAGGATCCTCGTGATGCGCGGCGGCCGGGTGGTCGAAAGCGGCCCGGTCGAGCGCGTGTTCGGCGCGCCGTCGCACCCGTACACCGCGTCGCTGCTCGATGCGCTGCCGACGCTGGCCGGCGCGCGTGCCGCGCCGCCGCTCGTCGCGCTCGCATGATCTTTGCCCATTCCCGCTGACCCTCCGCCATCAGACGGCTACGGCGTCGAACCGGTAGCCCCGGCTTCCACGCGATCGCCGTCACGTTCACTTCCGACGTTTTCGGCAGCCGTTCGCGCGATATGACGATAGGCCGTCGGCGCATGTCCGGACATGCGCTTGAACGCGTTACTGAATGCGCTTTCGGACGAATAACCGAGCGATTGTGCAAGCAGGGCGACCGGAATGCGCTCGTCGCGCAAACGGCGCTCCGCAACCCGCATGCGCCACTGGCCGAGATAGGTCAGCGGCGCGACGCCGGCGCTCGCCCTGAAGTGCGCAGCGAACGTGGTTCGTGACATCGCGCACGCGGCGGCAAGCTCGTCCAGATGCCATGCGCGTGCGGGATCGCCGTGCATCAGTCGCAGTGCGGGTGCGATGCGTGGGTTGCTCAACGCGCGCAACCATCCCGCCAGTGGCGCGGACGTGTTCAGATGGGCGCGCAGTATCTGAATGAAAAGCAGTTGCGAAAGCTGGGCCGAGACGAGCTGCGCGCCGGGCAGATCGGCCGCTCGCTCTTCCACGAGTTGCTCGAGAAGCCAGCGCACCTTCACGGCCTGCGGCGATGCGGCCGGTACGTGAATCCAGGGCGGCAGTACGTCCGACAGCAAGTTGCCGGTTACCGGATCGAGCAGGACGTGTCCACCGATGTGGGCGAAGTCATCGCCGTCACCCAGTTTCACCGCCGACTTGCCCGCGCCCGAGAACAACGTCATCGCATCGACAGGTGGAACGCCAGGGTCGCTCGCGAGAACGAAGGACCGTTTTGCCGTCAGCAGACCGACATCCCCGCCTGCGAAGCGGATTGGCGTTTCCTCTCCGTCGATGGAGACCCAGCACGTGCCCTTCACCACCGCGAAGAATTTGATCTTGTCGGGTGCCGGAAAGCGAATGGCCCAAGCGCCGCCGGCCGAGAAGCCTCCCGTTGCCAGCGATTCGGCGTTCGCGAGTCTCAGGATGTCGGAGAAGGCGTCGTCACTCATCATCGTACTGTCGCGCAAGTAAATCGCACTATAAAGCATTAACACGCGGCAGACCGGCCCTTAACCTTCCGGTTCTTCGTCCCTGACATTCAACGACATGAACAGCACATCCAGCCTCGAATCGGTTCTCGTAACGGGCGGCACCGGCTTCATTGCACAACACTGCATCCTGGCGCTGCTGCATCGCGGCTATCAGGTACGAACCACCGTCCGCTCGCTCGCACGCGAGACGCAGGTGCGCGCCCAGCTCGAAAGAGGCGGCGCAGAACCCGGAGATCGCCTGTCATTCGTCGAGGCGGATCTCCTCGCCGACGACAGCTGGCAACAGGCAACCGCCGGCTGCGCCTACGTCGTGCATGGCGCGTCGCCCACGCCCACCGGCACGCAGACGAGTGAAGACGATTGGGTCAAGCCCGCCGTGGCAGGCACGCTGCGCGTGCTGCGTGCGGCGCGGGACGCGGGTGTCCAGCGCGTCGTGCTGACCTCCGCTTTCGGTGCGATCTGCGCCGGACACGGGCCAATGAGCCGCCCCTTCGACGAAACCGACTGGAGCAACCTGACGGCCGCCGATGTCTGGCCTTATCAGAAGTCGAAGACGTTGTCGGAACGCGCGGCGTGGGACTTCATCGCGCGAGAAGGACGCGGCATGCAACTGTCCGCGATCAACCCGGTGACGGTTGTCGGGCCCGTGCTCGGCGACGACTATTCGCACTCCATCCGCCTGATCAGGGGCATGCTGAACGGCCAGCCCGGCAATCCGCGCATCAATTCCGGCTTCGTCGACGTGCGCGACGTTGCCGACCTGCATGTGCGGGCGATGACCCACGACGCCGCGAACGGAGAGCGCTTCATTGCCATTGCCGGCGAAAGCATGTGGCTCGCCGAAGTCGCGCAGGTGCTCAAGGCGCGCATGGGGGATGCCGCGCGCCATGTGTCCACCCGGGTGCTGCCCGACTGGCTGGTGCGCATCGGCGCACTCAGGGATCCTGCGCTGCGAGGATCGCTGCCGTTGCTCGGCCGCAACCTGAACGCCACCAGCCAGAAGGCCATCAGCTTGCTCGGCTGGTCGCCCCGCCCGCGCGAGGACGCCATTGTCGCCACGGCCGAAAGCCTCGTGCGCCTCGGGCTGCTGCGCGATGCCGGCCAGCGATAACGACAGCGGATTTCATCGCCCGTCGTCGAATGACTACTCAGTCTTGCGACGAGCGCATCGACACGTCGCCGATCTGCACTCCTCTCAACCCTTCTCGCAAGGCCGTCACATTGGCCACACCGTTCAGTTGCTCGAACTCCCGTTGCGCTTCCTGCCAGAGCGGGGAGGCTCTTTCGTGCAGGCGCCGTCCCTCCTCGGTGAGTTCGACGAGGCGGCTGCGGCCGTCGGTGGGCGACGGCTTGATCGTGACGAAGCCGTCGCGCTCCAGGAAGCCAACCATCTTCCCCATCGCCGTTCGTTCGATATCGAGCCGTTCGGCAAGGGCGTTGACCGGCGTACTTCCCACTTCGCGCAGGGCGGCCAGCGTGAGGAATTGCGTGATGCGCAAGCCCGAGGGCTCGAGATGACTATCGTAGAGTCGGGTGATCTGCCTGCTCGCCTTCCTTACGGTGAAGCAGTTGCATTGATCGATGCCAAGCGGCTGGTTGACGGGCAACATCGGGTGCACTCCTGATTTCGGTTCCTTGCGCGAACGCTACGCACGCGTCGCGCAAAGGTATGGTCGTATCCATCGATGATAGCCGGGAGCGACAACGCTGGCACACGATCCGCGCACCTCGTGTCTCGCCGCCGAATCCGGCTCGTGTCGACCGCGGTGTTCAAAGCCCGGCCGGCGGCGTGATGTAGCCGGGTATCTCGGCCGCAAGCGTGCTCTTCAGCACCGCGGTCCCCTCGTCGGCCATGACCTCGCTCTTGCCGGCGGCGAGCGCGTCGTAGGTCCGTCGTACGACGTCACCGGGACTGGCCTTGGGCACGTCGATGCCGTTGGTCAGATCGGTATCCACGAACCCGACGTGCAAGCCGAGAACCTGGATGCCGCGCTCGCGCAGGTGAAAGCGAAGCTGGTTCGTGTAGCTCCAGGCGGCGGCTTTCGACGCGGCATACGGCGTCAGATTCGGCCGCGGGAGCCACACGATGTCGGAAAGCACGTTGATGATCGCGGCATGCGGCTGGGCCGCGAGGATCTGTTCGAAGGCCTGCGTGACGCGCACCACGCCGTAGTAGTTGGTATCGAACAAGCGGGCGGACTGCGCTTGCACGTCGGCCGCCAAAGGCCCGTCGATCAGCGCGGCAATGCCCGCGTTGTTGATCAGCAGGGTCGTGTCGGCCGCCCGTTTCGCGGCCTCGGCGATCGACGCCGGATCCGTGACATCGATCCTGACCGGCACGATGCCCGGCTCGTCGAAACCGCTCGTGTTGCGCATACCGGCGTACACTTTCGCCGCCCCGCGCCGCAGCGCCTCGCGTGCAAAAGCGAGGCCCAGGCCGCGATTGGCACCGGTGATGAAGACGGTGGCGTTCTTGATATCCATGACAAGCTCCTGTTTCAAAAGCCGCGTGCCGGGGGCGTGTCGACGCCCGCCACGAGCACGCGGGTGCCTGGCTCAAAGAAAGACGTGCTCCGGCAACTGCTTCGAAAGCGACTCACGCAGATGGGTCGCGAGCGTCAGTACGGCGCCAAGCGGGCTCATTCGCACGCTGACTCGCGGCACCGAGCCGTCGGCATTGCGATCGACGACCACGACCGCGCTCAGCGTCTCGCCGCTCGTCAGTACGGCCTCGTATTCGAGAAAGAGCCGTGAGCCGACGGCCTGAACAAACGTGGGCGTCTGCGAGACGTAAAAAGTCCCGACGGCGTCGACGGCGAGCCGGATTTCGTCGCGCCCGGTCACGGGCGTGCGCAACACCGAGCTGACCAGTTCGGCATCGGCCGTCAGATCATCGAGAAACGGGTGACGATCAGGCTGGATGGGTGACATGTTCAAACCCCTCGATTCGTTTCAGGGACGTGTTCACACGAATGCGGCCCGATATTTCTCGACGAACTGCTGGACCGACAGCGGCGGCGTTCCGGTGATCTTCTCGACGGCGTCGTTGGTGCCCGAGAAGATGCCGTCTCGGTAGTTCTGCGCGACTTCGACCAGATGCTGCGTGAGGAACGGCGGAAACTTGTAAAGGGTCTCCATCTTGATCCGGAATTCCTCGATGGAAGTCGGCGCGTATTCGATCCGGGCGCCGAGAACCTCGCTCATCGCCTCTGCGATCTCGACGTGGTTCATCTCGACGGGGCCGTGCAACGTGTAGGTCTTGCCCTCGTGGCCTTCGGGTTTGGCGAGGAGGTGGGCGATCACGCGTCCCTGGTCGTCGCTGGCGATGGGCGCGTGACGGCCGTTGCCAAACGGAAATTCGATCTTCTTCGTGGCCCATATCTCCCGCGCAAAATGCGGATAGACGAGCCAGTCGGCAAAGAAGGTCGGGCGCAAATGCGTCGTCGCGACGCCCGACCAATCGAAGACCTGCTCGGAGACCCAGTGATCCTGTGCCGCGTGGCTCAGCGACGCCCGACGCGCGGAAATCTGCGACATGTTGACGATTGCCGTGACCCCCGCTTCCTTTGCCGCCTGTGCGAAATAGGCTGCGGCCCCGATGATCCCCGGCGCGATCGGATGAAGGAAATACGCCGATCGGATGCCTTCCATCGCTGCCCGAATGTCGTCGATGCCGGTGAAGTCGCCGATCGCGACATCGACGCCGCGCTGCCTCAGGGCGGCCGCCCGATCGTCATCGGTGCGCACGTAGGCACGTACGCGTTTGTTCATCTTGAGCAGTTCGTCGATCGCCATACCGCCGGTGCGTCCGGTTGCACCGCTCACAAGAATCTCAGGCTCGTTCATCGTTTCGCTCCGTTCGAAAGTGAGAGCATATGCTCCCTTGAGACGAAGAATAGGAGCATGTGCTCTCAACGTCAAGTTTTTTTGGTTGGCGCCCCGGATAACATCACGCCGGGTTCGGCAGGCGGCATTGTTGGCGAGCATCGAGGCGGAGAGCGTTTCGTCTGAACTCAGCGCTTCGACCGGCCATGCGTTGTACTCCCGCGAAATAGTCGCGATAAGCAAAGCGGGAATCGTTGTTTGCCGCGCCGTGCCCGGTTGCCGAAAATCATCGTTTCCCCGCGCGGCTCCCGCGTGCTACACGCGCTCGACCATGACCGATTCCCGTTTTCCTCCCCGAGCACCGCGCTCCGGCCGGCGCGCGGCGCTGCGCCAGCTCGCCGGCGGCTGGGCGGCCGCGATGCTGCCCACCGGCGGCGCGCTCGCGAGCCAGCCGCTCGACGTGCCTCCGTGGACACGCGCACCCGGTGCGCCGCTGCTGTCGCCACCGTACGGCGCGCCGGGGCCGCACGAGCGCGACGTGATCCGTCGCAGCGCCCGCACGCCCGCGCTGCCCGGCTCCGGCTCGTCGATGACGCCGCTCGCCGACCTGTTCGGCGACATCACGCCGAACGGGCTCGTCTACGAGCGTCATCACGCGGGCGTGCCGGATATCGATGCGCAGCGCCATCGCGTCGTCGTGCACGGCCTCGTGCGCGAGCCGCGCGTCTTCACGATCGACGACCTGCTGCGTTTTCCGTCCGAATCGCGGATCCACTTCCTCGAATGCTCGGGCAACACGGGCAGCGAATGGAACGGCCCGAGCGGGCTGCCCGTTCAGTTCACGCACGGGTTGCTGTCGTGCTGCGAATGGACCGGCGTCCGGCTGTCGACGCTGCTCGATGAAACGGGCGTCGATGCCGACGCACGCTGGCTGCTCGCCGAAGGCGCGGACGGCGCGGCGATGACGCGCAGCCTGCCGCTCGACCGGATCCTCGAGCGCGCGCTGGTCGTCTATGCGCAGAACGGCGAACGGCTGCGCCCGGAGAACGGCTACCCGGTGCGGCTGATCGTGCCGGGTTTCGAAGGCAATACGAACATCAAGTGGCTGCGACGGCTGAAACTGGTGCGCGCGCCGGAGATGACGCGCGAGGAAACGTCGAAATATACGAATCTGCTGCCCGACGGCTGCGCGCGCCAGTTCGTGTTCGAGATGGACGCGAAGTCGGTCATCACGCGGCCATCGGCCGGGCACCGGCTCGCCGCGCACGGGTATTACCCGGTCAGCGGCTACGCGTGGTCGGGCCGTGGCCGAATTCGCGCCGTCGACGTGTCGACCGACGGCGGTCGCACGTGGCGGCCGGCACGGCTCGCCGGCGACGTACGCGACCGCGCATTGACGCGCTTCGAGGCCGACTGGATATGGCGCGGCGAGCCGGCCGACCTGCAAAGCCGGGCGACCGACGAAACCGGCTACGTGCAGCCGACCCGCGACGCGCTCGTCGCCGCGCGCGGCCTGAACTCGCAGTACCACTACAACGGCATTCAGAACTGGCGTGTCGGCACGGACGGCGAGGTGCGCAATGCGTAAGGTGTTCGTTTGCCTGCTGGCGGGCTGCGCGATAACGTCGGGCGCGTTCGGCGCCGGCTTCGGCCTCGGACAGCCAGTCGATCGCGCGGCGCTCGCCGCGTGGGACATCGACGTCGCCCCGGACGGCACCGGCCTGCCACCCGGCGCGGGCACGGTCGCACGCGGCGGCCACGTGTTCGCCGACAAATGCGCGATGTGTCACGGCGCCGGCGGCGAAGGCGGTGTCGGCGATCCGCTCGTCGGCGGCATCGGCTCGCTCGCGAGCGCGAAGCCCAAAAAGACGGTCGGCAGCTACTGGCCGTACGCGACGACGCTGTTCGACTACATTCGCCGTGCGATGCCGTACAACGCGCCGCAATCGCTGAGCGCTGACGACGTCTATGCGGTCACTGCGTACGTTCTCCACCTGAACGGCATCGTGCCCGGCGACGCCCGGCTCGACGCGCGCACGCTGCCGCGCGTGAAGATGCCGAACCGCGACGGCTTCGTGCCCGACCCGAGGCCGGGCAAGCTGTGACCCGTCTCGCTCCGCTTGCCGCCGCATCGAGCAGTGCACCCGCGCGCGTCGCGCCATGCGTCGCGCGGATCGACCGCATCACGGGCAGTCATTCGGCAGGCCCCTGTTCCGGTGGATCGGGGCACGTCGCGGCAGCGCGCGACGCGGTATCCGTCACGCCGCGCACGTGACGTGCCGTCCGCAAGGATTGGAACCCACCCGCCCCCGCGTGAAAAGCCGATTTCAGCTTACGTCACGCATGGGCCGGGACTGACCGCGTCCCGACGCGTCAGTGCTGAATGCCCCAGCGCCGCACGGTCGCGCGTTCGAGCGTATCGAACACGAGGTTCTCGACCAGCAGCCCGATCACGATGACGGCCGCGAGGCCCGCGAACACGCGATCCGTGTACAGCTCGTTGCGGTTCTGGAAGATGTACCAGCCGAGCCCGCCTTGCCCCGCGCTCGCGCCGAACACGAGCTCGGCCGCGATCAGCGTGCGCCACGCGAATGCCCAGCCGACGCGCAGCCCCGACAGGATCGACGGCAGCGCGGCAGGCACGAGGATCAGCGCGATCTGGCGCAGGCCGGTGAGCCCGTAGTTGCGTCCGGCCATTTTCAGCGTGACGGGTACGCCGGCGAAGCCGGTATACATGCTCAGCGCGAGCGGCCACAGCACCGCATGCACGAGCACGAACAGCAGGCTTCCGGTGCCGAGCCCGAACCACAGCAGCGCGATCGGCAACAACGCAATGGACGGCAGCGGATTGAACATCGACGTGAGCATCGTCAGCAGATCGCGGCCGATGCGCGTCGATACCGCGAGCGACGTCAGCGCGAACGCCAGCAGCACGCCCAGCGCATAGCCGCGTAGCAGAACCGACATCGAGATGCCCGTCTTGACGAGCAGTTCGCCCGACTCGATGCCCTGCACGAACGCAGCCAGCGTCGCGCCGAAGGTCGGGACGAGCAGATCGTTCGCGACGATGCGCGCGACGATCTCCCAGACGGCGATCAGCACGAGCGCGATGACGCTGCGGCGAAACCACGCTGCGCCGGCGATGCGGCGCAGCAGCGGCGCGGGCGCCGCGCGTTCGGCGTCGGGCAGCGCGTCGAGCGTGCGCGTGTATTCGTCGCGCACGGGCGGCCGCGGCGGCAGGGCCGGATCGATCGTACTCATGATGCGGCGTCCTCGGTCGTCGGTACGTGCGGTGTGTCGGTGTCGAACAGCAGGCGGTGAATCCGGGCGACGTTGTCGCGGAAGTCGCCGGTATCGACGTTGTCGAGCGAATGCTCGTGGCTGTTGAGCTCCGCGCGCACGCGGCCCGGATGCGGCGACAGCAGCAGAATCCGGTTGCCGACCACGAGCGCCTCCTCGATCGAGTGCGTGACGAACAGCAGCGTGAAGCGGAACTCGTCCCACAGCCGCAGCAGTTCCTCCTGCATCTTGCGGCGCGTGAGCGCATCGAGCGCCGCGAACGGCTCGTCCATCAGCAGCACGCGCGGCTGCATCGCCAGCGCCCTCGCAATCGCGACGCGCTGCTTCATGCCGCCCGACAGCGTATGCGGATAGGCATCGGCAAACGTGCCGAGGCCGACCTTGTCGAGATAGTGCAGCGCGCGCTCGCGTGCTTCCGCGCGCGACAGCTTCGCGGCGACGCGCAACGGAAACGCGACGTTCTCGGCGACCGTCTTCCACGGCGGCAACTGATCGAACTCCTGGAACACGACGATGCGGTCGGGCCCCGGCCCGCTTACGGGCCGGCCGTCGAGCGCGATCGAACCCGAGACGGGCTCGATGAAGCCGGCGATCGCCTTCAGCAACGTCGACTTCCCGCACCCCGACGGGCCGAGCAGCACGAAGCGGTCGCTGCCGTACACGTCGAAGCTCACCTGATGCGTCGCGCGAACGATCCGCGCGCCGCTGCGGTATTCGAGGCTGACCTGGTCGATCGCCAGCAGGCGTTCGCTGTGCGTGGCGGCCTGCGCGGCGTTCGCGGCCGGGCGATCGTCGGCACGCGTATCGGGCACGGCAGACGTGGCCGGCGACGCGCCGCCACGTGCCGCATACGGCGGCAACCAGGTTCGGGGAGAAGTGGCGTTCACGATCGAATCTCTTGCGGGAAAAGCATCAACATACGGCCGGGCACCGTGTGGACCAACCATCGATTGCGCATATCGAAACCGCGCCGACGCATAAGCGTCGATCGCGGCGTCACAGCATCGGCGCCGTTCAACTGCCGCCGGCCGTCGCCGGATCGTCGAAGAAATAATCGCGCCACGACTTCGGTTCGTTGCGGATCGCGCCGGTGCGATGCATGAACTGCGCAAGCGGCAGCGTATTCTGCGGCGCGGTCTTGAACTGCACCTGCGGATTGCGCAGGATCTTCAGCAGCAGCGCGCGATCGATCTTCGAACCGTTCACGCGAATATAGGTGTCGGCCGCGCGCTCCGGATCGGCCGCGATCTGCCGTGCGGCGTCGGCCAGTGCGGCGACGAACGCACGATAGGTCTTCGGGTTGTCGTCGCGGAATTTCTCGGTCGCGTACAGCACCGTCGCGGAACTCGGGCCGCCGAGCACGTCATACGAATTCAGCACGATGTGCGCGTTCGGGTTGCCGGCGAGTTCCTGCTCCTGGAACGGCGGATTGCCGAAGTGACCGGTAATCACGTTGCTGTTCGCGAGAATCGCGGCCGTCGCGTCCGGATGCGGAATCGCCTGCGTCAGCGCGTCGAGCTTGTCGAACTGCTTGTCGCCCCACTGCTTCGCGGCCGCGTACTGCAGCACGCGCGACTGCACCGACACGCCGACCGCCGGCACCGCAATGCGGTCCTTCGCGCTCAGGTCGGCGATCGTCTTCACGTTGGGGTTGCTGCTCACGAGGTAGTACGGAAAATTGCCGAGCGACGCGACACCCTTCACGTTCTGCCGGCCGCGCGTGCGATCCCACACGGTCAAGAGCGGACCGACGCCCGCGCCCGCGACGTCGACCGCGCCGGACAGCAGCGCGTCGTTCACGGCCGCGCCGCCCGACAGTCGCACCCAGTCGACCTTGATGTCGAGGCCAGCCTTGCGCCCTTCCTTCTCGATCAGTTGCTGGTCGCGCGCGACGTTCAGCATCAGGTAGACGACGCCGAACTGCTCGGCGATGCGGATGCGGCCTTCCGCGTGCGCGGCTTGCGGGATGACCGCACCCGCGAAGGCGAGCGCGGCGGTGAGCGTGGCCGCCAGCGCGCGACGCGCCGGCAAGAACGAAAACGACATCGGAACTCCGGTCAGGATGGGGCAGGAATGAATGACGCGGCGCGCGGCTCAGAAAGGCGCGTCGCCCTCGATCGTCGTGCGGTACAGCTTGCGGCGCAGGTGGTCGGGCGTGCCGGCGGCGAGATGCATCAGCGAACGGTTGTCCCAGAACACGAGGTCGTGGTCGCGCCATGCGTGCCGATACAGGTGCTCGGCGCGCACGCTGTGCGCGAACAGTTCGTCGAGCAGTGCGCGGCTTTCGTCGTCGGGCAAGCCGACGATGCGCGTCGTGAAATGCTCGCTGACGAACAGTGCCTTTCGGCCGGTTTCAGGATGGGTACGCACGACCGGATGAACGACCGCCGCGACCTGCGCGATCTGCTCGGGCGACAGGTTGGGCCGCCACCGGCTGCGCGCCTGCAGTTCCGCATAGCGGGCGAGATACGTATGCTCGGCGCGCCGCCCGTCGACCGCGCGGCGCAGGTGCGCGGGCAGCGTGTCCCACGCGAGATGCATGTTCGCGAACAGCGTATCGCCGCCTTCCGCCGGCAGTTCCTGCGCGTGCAGCAGCGAGCCGAGGCTCGGTTTTTCCTTGTACGACAGGTCGGAGTGCCAGAAATGGCCGGCATCGCCGAGCCCGACCGGTTTGCCGTTCTCGACGATGTTCGACACGATCAGCACTTCCGGGTGGCCGGCCAGCGCGAACTGGTGCAGCACGTGAATCTGCAGCGGGCCGAAGCGGCGGCTGAACGCGATGTGCTCGTCCGGCGTGATGCGCTGGTCGCGAAACACCAGCACGTGGTGATCGAGATGCGCGCGATGGATGCGCGCGAAGTCGCCGGCGTCGAGCGGTTGCGACAGGTCGAGGCCGATCACTTCGGCGCCGAGCGGCGCGTCGAACGGCACGATGTCGAAATGCTGCGCCGCGCCGTCAGGCCGCAAGGCAGGATGTCCAGCGGATAGCGTCGCGGCGTCGCGGATGGCGGTAGTCGTCACGGCATGGCCCTGATTCGGTCAAAACGCGAATCTACGAGGGCGTGCCGGCGTGCGTCAACGAAGCGATTCGGATACGTTTATCTGCTGTGGTGATAAAGATCGCTGCTCGCGCATACGACGCCGGCGAGCAATACCGTGTGCAGTTGCGCGCCGAAATCGCGCACGCATTCCATCGCGGACTTGTTGCGGCGCACGAGAAAGCGTCAGCTGGCGCTCGCCGCCAGGTGTCCACACCGAGCCCGCTCGATACATGCGCACAGCGCTTCGGCGATAGCGTCGATCGGTGCGCCGGGCCCGAACGTCGCCGCGACACCCTTCATCTTCAGGTGTCGCGCATCCGCCACGGGAAAGATTCCGCCCAACACCACCTGAATCGCGGCGTCATACGACGTCAGTGCGTGGAGTAGCCCCTCGACCAGTTCGAGGTGGGCACCCGACAACGACGAAATGCCCACGATGTCGGCGCCATACGCCTGCGCAGCTGCCGCCACACATGCCGGCTGCTGAAACAGCGGCAGGCGCAGGACGTCGAATCCGGCGTCCTCGAGCGCAGTTGCGACGACGGCCGCACCGCGGTCGTGCCCGTCCTGGCCGAGCTTGGCGATCATGATGCGCGGCCTGCGTCCCACGCGTTTCGCCAGCCGGTCGACGCAGCCCTTCGCCGCCTGCCATGCAGCGTCGTCTCGCCGATGTTCGCCGTAGACGCCTTCGCCGTCCGCTTCCACCGCCACGACATGCCGCGGCCATACCGATTCCAGCGCGCGCGTACACTCCCCGACGGTCGCACGTGCCCGCATGCAGTCGATCGCCAGTGCCAGCAGGTTTCCGGTGCCGTCGCGCGCGGCATCGGCCAGCCGCTGCAACGCCGTCGCAACCCGCGCCGGATCGCGCGCGGCCTTGACGGCTGCGATTCGCCGCGCCTGCCCGGCACGCACATGACGGCCGTCGATCTCGCACACCATGAATTCGCCAGTCGTTTCGTCCGCGACGAAACGGTTCACGCCAACCACGGTCCGGCGCCCCGAATCGACCTGCGCCTGCGTCGCGGCCGCGGCGCGCAGCAAGCGCCGCTTGACCCAGCCGGACTCGATCGCGGCGATCACGCCGCCCTGCGCGTCGATGGCGGCCAGCTCGGCGCGCACGCGTGTCGCGATGTCGTCCGTCAGCGACTCCATCATGTACGAGCCGGCCCACGGATCGACCGTGTCGCACAGTCCCGTTTCATGCTGCAGAATCAGCTGCGTATTGCGCGCGAGGCGGGCCGCCGCCGCGGAAGGCAGTGCAAGCGCTTCATCGTACGCATTCGTGTGCAGCGACTGCGTGCCGCCGAACGCCGCGGCCATCGCCTGCGCCGTCACGCGAACGATGTTGTTTTCCGGCTCCTGTGCCGTCAACGACCAGCCCGACGTCTGGCAATGCATGCGCAGTGCGCACGCCCGGGGCGAACGCGCGCCGCACGCGTGTGCGATCTCCGCCCACAGCAGGCGCGCCGCGCGCAGCTTGGCGATTTCCGTATAGAAATCGCTGCCGACGCCGAAGAAAAAGCTCAAACGGGAGCAGGCTTCATCGGCAGGCATGCCGCGTGCGGCCAGCGTGTCGACGTACGCGCGCGCGTTCGACAGCGTCAGCGCGAGCTCGAGCACGGCATCGGCGCCGGCTTCCTGGAAGTGATATCCCGACACCGACAGCGCATTGAAGCGCGGTGCATGCCGCGCGAGCCACAACGCGACGTCGGCAACGATCCGCATCGACGGCTCCGGCTCGAAGATCCACGTGTTGCGGACCATGTACTCCTTCAGGATGTCGTTCTGAATCGTCCCGCCGATCCGCTCGGGCGGCACGCCCTGCTCCTCGGCGGCCACGACGAACGCCGCCATGATCGGCAGGACCGCGCCATTCATCGTCATCGACACGGTCGTGGCGTCGAGCGCAATGCCGTCGAACAGCCGCACCATGTCCTCGACCGTATCGATCGCGACGCCGGCCACGCCGACGTCGGCCCGCGCCTCGGCGCAGTCCGAGTCGTAGCCCCGCTGCGTTGCCAGGTCGAATGCCACGGACAACCCCTGCGCGCCTTGCTCGAGTGCCGTGCGAAACGCGAGATTGGAATCCGCGGCGTCGGCATGCCCCGTGTATTGCCGGATCGTCCACGGGCGATCGGTATACATCGACGCGTACGGCCCGCGCACATAGGGCCACGCGCCGGGCATGCCGTCGAGATGCGCGACGGCGTCGAGATCGCTGCGCGTGTAGAGTTTCCGCAGCGGCACCGCGCGCGCGCCTCGATCGTTCCGCGCGACGTTCTCCACGCCGGTGCCCGGCTCCATGCATGCCGCTTCGTTCATGCCCGACTCCGGCGCTTTTGCGTGATCACATCGGCAATCTTCGTCCCGTCGCCGTCGCGCACGATTTCGCTCCAGTGCAACAGGCCATCCGCATCGGATCGAGCACGCGCGAAACGCACGGTCAACGAATCGCCGATGTCGAGATTTCCATGAAAGTACAGTTGACGCGCCGCCAGCACGGGTGCCTGCTCGAAGCGGTAATGCTGCCATTCCGCGCGGTCGACGAATGCCTGGAAGCTGGCGAAGTAAAGCAGGTCCGCGCCATTGAAATCCATGTTCGGGCACGGCAGAAACGAGACGCTTGCGCCGTCGCCCTCCGCGAGGCCGGCGAGCGCCGGCACGATCGACGCATCCCGCACGCGCAACTTCTTCGCACGTTCCGCCATCGCCAGCGCATCGGCCGGGACCGGTCCGGTGCGGCCGTCGATGCCGGTCATGCGCGCCTTCGCCACCGAGCGGTTGCTGCCGGCGTGTTCGCGCGTCACGAACGTCGACATCATCCGCACGATACCGGCTTCGTCGTCGCCGTGCCGGATCCGCTGCTCGCTGAAATGGCGAATCGGGCCGACCCTGCGAAGCGCGACATGAAGCGCGAACGTGTCGTTCTCGCGAATCGCGTGATGGCGGTTCATGTCGACGTGCACCGCAACGAACGACGCATAGGCACGCCGCCCCTCGTCGTCGAAGAACTCGGGGACGTCGCGGCCGCCGTGCGCGGCCAGCGCGTCCCAGTGACGCTGCCCGCACTCCTTGAGCAGCCAGTTCTCCGCGAGCCCCGTGTGCGCGAGTTGCGGCATGCCGGCCCGATAGCGATGGATGGCGGTATGCATCGGCGTCAGGCGGCCAGGCTTTCGGCCGAGCGCCGCGCGGCCGTCGTCCCGGCCTGGATCTGGTCGACGATATGGGCGGCATCGCGCGCCACCCCGGAGAATCGCCCGGAACCCCACGTATATAGCCAGGGCAGCCCGACGAAGTAGAGCCCCGGAACCGGCGTCACGCCGCGCCGGTGCGCAGGATAACCGCGGCCGTTGAATACCGGCGCATCCAGCCAGCTGAAATCCGGAGTGAAGCCGATGCACCAGACGACCGATGCGATGCCGCTGGCCGCGAGATCGAGCGCCGTGCGCTCGCCGGCCGGACGCCACACGGGCTCGTAGCGCGTCGCCGGCGGCGCCGCGATCCCGTTCTTCTCGATATGGGCATCGATGCCGGCATTGATCCGGTTGTACGTATCGTCGGCGCTGTCGAGCTGCGCCGACAGATCCGCGGAGAAGCGCAACTGCCCGCCCGCGAAATCCTCCAGCCGGCCGTACAGTTCCATCCCTTCGGCCGCAAAGCGGCGCAGATCGATATCGCGCCCGCCATCGCGGCCGGTCACATAGTGGTTGGTATTGTCGCGCACGCCTTCGCGCAGCGGATGCGCATCGACCGGCATGTCGTAGTACTGCATGTCGGCCAGCCAGTCGACGACGTCCCTGCCCCGGTAGAAACGCGCACAGCGCGGTGCATCGCCCACCGCGAGGAACACCTTTCTCCCGGCGAGGTGGAGGTCTTCCGCAATCTGCGCGCCCGACTGCCCCGATCCGACCACGAGAACCGGCCCGTCCGGCAATGCGGCCGGATTCCGGTATTCCGACGACTGGATCTGCACGATCGTTGCCGGCAACCGCTCGGCCATCCGCGGCACGATCGGCCGATGGTAGCCGCCCGATGCAACGACGACCTGATCCGCCGTGTACGCGCCGCGCGACGTCGCGATGCGATAGCGCCCGTCCGCGTCGCGCGTCACACGCTCGACGGCCGTATGTTCCAGCACCGGTGCATCGACGCTACGGATGAATCCGTCGAGATACTCGACGATCTCGTCCTTCGTCATGAAGCCGTGCGGATCGGCACCGCGATACGGATAGCCCGGCAGCGCGCACTGCCAGTTCGGCGTCACGAGACAGAACGCGTCCCAGCGCTGCTTGCGCCACGTATGCGTCACGGTCTCCTTTTCGAATACGAGATGATCGATACCTGCCTGCTTCAGGTAGTAGCTGATCGACAACCCCGCCTGCCCGCCGCCGATGACGGCTACGCGCAGATGGGAATCGGAATCCGGGAGGCTGGATGAAACAACGGGTTCGCTTGACATGATGCAGTCCTGAATGTGTGTTGAAGAAGACAGTGGATTCCTGCGTGCCTTACGCCTCAAACGAGTTCGATGACGGTCACGGTCGCGTCGCCCTGCGGCGCGAATCGTTCCGCGTTCGCTTCGATCCGTGCCAGCTCGTCCATCGCGGCCGAGCACGCGAATCCGTATTTCTCGCGGACGCGATCGGACGCGATACCCAGCGCGCGTCGGGCTCGCTCGACGAAGTCGTCGAGCGCGTACTGCGTCTCGGGCGTGAAGAATTCCGAAACGACGGTCGAAGGCGAATAGCAATTTGTTTCCGACTGATCGGGCCAACGAACCCGAAAATGCATGACCGGCATGATTCCTCCTCATTCAGTGGACACGGCTCGCGCACGCTGCGCCAGCCGGGTCCGGTAGATATCCAGATGCCTTCGCGCACTCGCTTCCCATGAGTAGCGGTTCAGCACTGCGGGAACGGCATGTACGAAATCGGGAACACGCCGTCCCGAGAGCGCGTCGCGCAGCGCGTCGGCGATCGAATCCACATCGCCGGGATCGGCCCACACACACGCGTGCTCGTCCAGATACTCGGTAAAGGGTTCGATTTCGGACACGACGACGGGCTTTCCGCAAGCAAGCCCCTCGAGCACGACCAGACCGAATCCCTCTCGGACCGACACCATCGACACCACGCCGGCACAATGCATCAGCGCGACCAGCGCCGCGTCGTCGAGCGGCCCCGTCGACACGACGGGTTCGTCGACGCCGATCCCCAGCCCGAGGGCAGCGGCGCGCGCGACGAAGCGGCGTGCGTATGCGTCGTGATCGAGCAGGCTCGCGCCGCCCGCGATCACGAGCCGTGCATCGGGCATCGTGCCGCGCAATCGGGCGAATGCCTCGAGCAACGCGATCGAGTTTTTCCGCTCCTCGATCCCGCCGATCGCCAGGACAATCGGGCCGCCGTGCAGGCCGTACCGCTGCCGCACCGCCTGCATGTCGGCCTGGTCCGCACGAGCGAACCGGGCGACGTCCACGCCGTTGGGCACCACGCTTGCGTCGACCCCGAACGTCTTGCGCATCGTGGCCGCCCACACGGCGCTCACGCACAGCACCTGGTCCGCCGCGCGCCACGCACGTTCCTGCCAGCGCTCGAGCTGCGGGTCGTCGAATACGTCGAGGTGATGCACGGTCCGTACGAAGCCGTCTATTGCGCCTGCCTGCCGCAACTCGGCCAGCGCATTGCCCGTGATGCTGTCCTGTGCATGCAGAACGTCGAACCCGCCCGCCTCGTGCTCCAGCAACGCGCGCCTGATCGCGGCAATCCGCGCGGACACCATTTCCGCGATGCTGCCAGGGCGGCCATCGACGCGCGCCAGCACGACGCGGCACGGGACATCGCGGAACATCGCCTCGCCCGGCGCGGCCGGCGCGAACACGGTGACGTCGCTTCCCGCTTCGTGCAGCGCACTGGCGAGTTCAAGTGCGTGCACGACACCGCCGCGCGGATTCACCGAATGGGTCAGCAGCGCGATGCGCAACGCATCGCCACTCATCGGACACCTCCGCCGCCGGTCATAAACGGCTCGATCCCGAAATCCCATAGCACCGCCGTTTCGCCCGCCTCTTCGACGACGACCTCGCGCGTTGCGTCGATATCGCCGATCACGGCGCACGCGAGCCCGCGCGCCGCGAAGCGCTCCACGATCGCGTCGGCATGCGCCGGCCGGACCGACATCAGGAACCCGTAGCTCGGAAAGGCCGTCAGCCAGCGATCGAAATCGACGCCGGGCGGACGCGGGATCGCGTCGAGTTCGATGCGCGCGCCGACGCGCGAGCATTCGACGAGCATCAGCGCCGTACCGAGCACGCCCGCCATCGAGATATCCTTCGCGGCATCGCACAGCCCGTCTTCGGCCAACGCCGGCAGGATCTCGAGATCGCCGCGCAGCCGGGCCGGCGGCGCGCCGACCGACGCATTCCAGAACGGATACGGATCCTCGAATGCGCCACGCAGGTCGACCGCCATCATCAGGCGATCGCCCGGCCGCGCGCTGAAGCTCGACAGCAGCGCGCGGGCCCGGCCCAGGATCGATACGGCCAGTTGCCCCTGCGCGCTGCGCGCGTTGCTGTGGCCGCCGACGATCGGCACGCCATACGCCGACGCAGCCGCGGCCATCCCGGCGAGCACCGGCCGCGCGGCGTCGATTCCGTCGCTCCACAATGCATCGACGACGGCGATCGGCCGCCCGCCCATCGCGTAGACGTCGCTGACGTTCGCCATCACGCCGCTGTACCCCGCGAACCACGGCATCGACTTGACGAAATCGCCGACCATGCCCTCGATCGCAAACAGCAGGTAACCGTCCGCGTCGGGAATCGCCGCGCAGTCGTCGCCGAGTGCCACCGCCTGCGCGAGATCCCGCTCGCCGTTCGGCAATGCCGCTGCGAGCGATGCGACCACGCCGGAGATGTCGTGCTTGTGCTGGAAGCCGCGACTTGCGCGCAGCGTTGCGATGCGACCGTCGACACTCATTGCCGCACCTCCGAGCGCAGGACGAAACCCTCGAACGGCGTGCCGCACGGCGGATAGTGCGCCAGCCGGGCCTGCATCAGTTGATGAGGATGTCCGAACAACGTTTCTTCGCCGAGCGCATCCCAGTGAAGCCGACGAAACAGCGGCACGTTCTGCGATTGCACGTGTGCGACGAAGGTCCGGCAACCTTCGGCATGCGCGCTGCTGACGGCAAGTGCGATCAGCATCGAGCCGATCCTGCCCTGCCTGCGAAACGCCGGATGCACCGCCAGCCGCGAGCCCATCCAGGTTCCGGGCACGGTTTCATGAATCCGCACCGTGCCGACCACCTGCTCGGGCAGCCCCGCGCAGCAGCTGACTGCGACCAGCAGTTGCGCGTGGCGATCGATATCGTCGCGATCGTCGCCGGCGAAGATCCCCTGCTCGATGCAGAACACCGCCCGGCGCAGCTTGTATGCTTCGTCGATTTCCCACGGAAGCGCCGCCCATTTGATCCGGTATTCGGCGGGCCGGTAGGTGTCGCGGCAGTCGGCCAGTCCCATCTCTGCGCAGTACATGCTCACCCCTCGTAGGTCGAAAGCGACGAGCAGGCGCCGCACTTTCCGCAGCCTGCCTTGATGTCGGCGGAGCGCATGCCGGCGTCGCGCAGCATGGCGCCGAGCGGTTCGAGCACCGCCCGCATGAAGTCCGGCGACGGCGCCGGATGACTCTCCAGCGGCGTGCCGCTGATCGGGACGAACGGCACGACGAACGGATACACGCCCAACCCGATCAGTTCGCGCGACATGTCGAGGATCGCGGCCGCGCTGTCGCCGAGCCCGGCAAGGATGTAGGTGCTGACCTGGCCGCGGCCGAACACGCCGACGGCCGCGCGGAATGCCGCCATGTATCGGGACAGCGGCACACTCGCCTTGCCCGGCATGATCCGTTCGCGCACCGCCGGCGTCACGGCTTCCAGATGCATGCCCAACGTATCGATCCCGCTTGCCCTCATCCGGTCGAACCAGCTGTCGTCGTCGGGCGGCTCGCATTGCGCCTGGATCGGGAGATCGACGGCCGCCTTGATCGCGAACGCGCTTTCGCACAGCACGCGCGCACCGCGATCCGGCGTCGGTGGTGTGCCGGTCGTCAACACCATGTGCTTGACGCCGTCGAGCAGGACCGCCGCGCGCGCAACCTCGGCGAGTTGTTCCGGCGTCTTGCGGGCGATCGTCCGGCCGGCCGCGAGCGACTGGCCGATCGAGCAGAACTGGCAGGTCTTGCGCCGGCTCTCGTAGCGAATGCAGGTCTGCAACACCGTGGTCGCCAGCACGTCGGCGCCATGCAGCGTCGCGATGTGCGAGTACGGCACGCCCTCCAGTGTCTGCAACGCATAGAAGCGCGGGCTCGACGGAAAGCTGATGCTCGCGATCGGGATGGTGCCGCGCGAGAGCAGGCTGACGCCCGCCGCATCGGGCGCCGCCGCGACGAACGGCGAATCCCACGCGGTACTCGTGTGCACCGGCACCATGATGGTCACGCCGTCGACCGTCACGGCCTTGTGATCGGACGGCCCGGCGCCGCCGCGCCGGCTCGCGGCGCCCACCCGCGGATCCGCGAGGCGCAGCCCGACCGACTGCAGTTCAGTCATCAATTGCCGGCTCTGCACCGACGGTTTCGCGTTCGCGCTCATGGCAATGTCCCTCGAAGTCGCGTGCGGCCGGCACGCCGATCCCCATCGGGGTCACCGTCGTCGCCGGCCGATCGTTGATGGCAAGACTCAGCAGTTCCGGCCGCGCATAGTGGCCGACCGAATCCATCATTCGCTTGCGCTTGGTGATCAGCGACATGTCCAGGTCGGCGATCACCATCCCTTCGCCCTCCCGCAAGGGCTCGGCCAGATGCTGCCCTTCCGGTGACACGATCGCGGTATTGCATCCGCCCCGCAGGGCTTTCTGCAGATTCGGATCGCCCGTGATCGACTCGATCTGGGCGTCCGTCAGCCAGCCGGTCGCATTGACGACGAAGCAGCCCGCTTCCAGCGCGTGGTGGCGGATCGTGACTTCGATCTGTTCCGCAAAGATCGGGCCGACCAGCGAGCCGGGAAACTGACTGCAATGAATTTCCTCGTGCTGCGTCATCAGCGCATAACGGGCGAGCGGGTTGTAGTGCTCCCAGCACGCGAGCGCACCGACCCGTCCGACACCGGTCTGCGCAACCTTGAGTCCGGCCGCGTCGCCCTGCCCCCAGATCATCCGCTCGTGAAACGTCGGCGTGATCTTGCGGCGCTTCACCGCGAGGCGCCCGTCGACGTCGAAGATCAGCTGCGTGTTGTACAGGCTGCCGTGGTCGCGCTCGTTCACGCCGAGCACGACCACCATCCCGTGCAGACGAGCGCGCTCCGCAACGGCATGCGTCACGGGGCCCGGCACCGCCACGGCCTGCTCGTACAGCCGCATGTGATCGGCGCCGGATGCGACCGGCGTCCGCACGAACGAGAAGTACGGGTAATACGGCACGAATGTTTCAGGAAAGACGATCAGCTGGACGCCCTTGCCGGCGGCCTCGTCGATCGCCGCGCAGACCTTGTCGAGCGTGCCGCCGGCGCGTTCCAGATCGGGAGCGATCTGGACGGCTGCCGCCCGGACGATACGTTTGTCGGACATGATGGCACCCGTCATTCGATCAAACGGTCCAGGTATGGATGACCAGCGCGTTCTCCTTGCGGTGAAGCAGCTGGATATCCAGCACGTCGAGCGGATTGATCGGTCGAATGCCCTCGATCAGCGACGCTTCGCCATGCCCGTAGAGCGCCTGCAGCGCAAAACGGCACGCGTAGACTTTCCCGCCTTCTTCCATGAACTTGACGAGTTGCTTGTTGAAGTTCAGATGACCGGGAAACGCCTCGTCGCCGAGCGTCGGAAACCCGCGCTGGAGGCCGAGCGTCACGCCGGGGCCATAGAGCAGCACCGACGTCTCGAATCCTTTGCGTTGCAGGCGAGTCGCCTGCAGCAGGTTCACGAAGCCGATCGATCCCTCGAACGCAACCGTGTGGAACGTCACGAGCGCTTTCTCGCCCGGTTCCGCCTTGACGTCTTCGAACACCTTTTCCTCGTAATCGACGAGGAAATCTCCCTTCTTGTGCAACGGCTGATTGACTGCGGGCATGGCACGCTCCGTTTGATAATGAGTTCAGTGATATTCCCGAACACTTTCGAGTCCGGGCGATCTCATTAACGCAACGCATATGCCAACCAGGCACCGACCTGATGCGATCACTCTCCGATCATTCAATCGATAAATGCCGATGCAGCCGGTCCGATCCTTGCGTGACCGAATGCGGTTCGGACAGGAAGTGTCCCGTCCGGGCGACGGCGCGCACCCGTGTGAAGCAACCAGCAAGCATGCGTGCGCATCGAGCGTGCATCCATGCATCAATCCGATACATGATGCGATCAATGCAATCATCTGGCTTCAGAATGGCGATATAGATATTTCCGATTAATGCGCCATGCTAACGTTTTGATGAATCATCAAATGGAAACAGGTATGGATTACATAATCCATCATTGGTCGAAGCGACTCCTGGAAAGCAGGAAGCCGGCGTACCTGCTGATCCCCGACCTGATCGAGGAAGACCTGGCGGCGGGCCGGCTGAAACCACGCGACCGCCTACCCGGGCTGCGCGATCTCGCCGGTGCGCTGAACCTGAACTACACGACGGTGGCCCGCGCGTATGCTGAAGCCCGCAGACGCGGCTTGCTCGATACACGGGCAGGAAGCGGTACATTCGTGCGCGGCCCAACCCGGACGATCCCGCTGTCGGGCGGGAGCAGCATCGAGATGTCGATGAACATGCCACCGGAGCCGCCCGAGATGGCCGGGCGACTGCAGGAATCGGCTGCCGCGTTGTTCGCCGCAGCGGACCCTTACCAATTGATGCGATATCAGGATTTCGGCGGCACACCGGCGGATCGCGCCGCCGGCCGCGCATGGCTGGCCAATCGCCTGCCCGGCTGCAGCAGCGATAGCGTGCTCGTTTGTCCGGGAATCCACAGCGCCCTCGTCGCGCTCGTTTCCCGGCTTGCGAGCCGCGGCGACTCGATCTGCCTCGATTCACTCGCTTACCCCGGCATCAAGGCCATCGCATCGCAACTGGGCGTGCGGTTACAGCCGCTGCCGCGGGACGACGACGGGCCGTTGCCGCATGCCTTCGAATCGCTCTGCCGAAGCGGACAACCCGCTGCGCTGTACTGCAACCCGACCCTGCAGAACCCGAGCACGCTCACGATACCGTTCCGGCGCCGCGAAGCGTTGGCCGATATCGCCACACGCTACAACGTGCCCATCATCGAGGACGACGCCTATGCGATGCTGCCGCAGAGCGCACCGCCGCCACTGGCATTGCTGGCCCCTGAACTGACCTACTACGTGACCGGCATGTCGAAGAATCTCGGCGCCGGGCTGCGAATCGCCTACCTGTTGGCACCGACGGTGCGCGAAGCACAGCGTGTCGCGGGTGCATTGCGCGCCACGACCGTGATGCCGAGCCCGTTCACGATGCTGCTGTCCACCCAGTGGATCAACGACGGCACGGCAAGCGAGATGCTGGCCGCGATTCGATCGGAGGCGCATGCACGGCAGGCGATCGCGGGCCGGATTCTCGGCGCATGGCCTTTCGATGCCCACCCCGACGGTTTCCATCTCTGGTTGCCGATTCCGGGCGAGTGCCTATGGACCGCACCGGATCTGGCGCAGCATCTGCGGAGTCGAAACGTCGCCGCCGTGGCGAGCGCGGCATTTTCGACGGACGGCGACCCGCCGGCGGCGATCCGTATCTGCCTTGGCGGGCCGCAGGATCGGGAGCAGTGCCGGGACGGCCTGGAGCTCGTCGCGGATGCACTGACCGACGCGCATCATCTTTATGGTGCGGCGATGTAGCGGCCGATACCGCGTCGAAGACAAATGGGCGAACCCCCGGTTCGCCATCGCGCTCGACCCGCGACCGTCAGAACTTGTGGCGAATGCCGATCCGTGCCGCAGTCTGAAAACTCGAGCTGGACGGCGATCCGAGCGCTGCTTCGATTTGCGCGCCGTGTGCATGATCATGCGCGAGCGCGCCAACGAAATACACGTCCGTTCGCTTGGAAATGAAGTAATCCGCCCCGATGGTCACCTGGTTCGCACTGCCGACGCCGTTGTTGCGCTGTTGAAACTGGAACCCTGCCCCAAGCGAAATATCGGGCTTGACGAAGTAAGTCATGCCACCGTCGTAGGTCAGCGCCCGAGCCTGGGTGCCGCTGCTCAACTGAACATCGGTCACGACACCAAAAATCTGCGCTTTCCCCAGGCTGTAGGTTGCACCGCCGGCGTATTCGGTCAAATTCGCGGAAGTCGTCGCGTTATGCTGCTTGAAATACGACAGCGATGCGGCGAGCCCGCCTTGGCTGTAGTTCAGCAGAAAATTCATCGAGCTGTTGGTGCCCAACGAGCCGGCGACGTTGCCGAAACCATACATGGCGCCGACACTGAAACCCGAAATCGTCGGCGAAAGATACTTCACCGAGTTGTTGACGTTATCGCCCCACAGTCGGTTGTCGAGCGTATATCCGCCAGCCGCATACGCCGGGATTCCCCACCCCAGGATGCCCGCTGCCGTATTTCCCGCAATCGAGTACGCCGGAAAGATATCGCCGATGAAGTCGTATTGCCGCCCGAGCGTCAGCGTGCCGAAGCGTCCGTCAAGGCCGACGAAGGTTACGCGATTGAACAAAAGCCCGCTCTGCGCCAAGGCCCCGTTGGAAAGTTGAAAGCCGCTTTCGAGCGTGAAGATCGCCTTGAGTCCGCCACCCAGGTCCTCTTTACCCGTCAGCCCCCAGCGATCTCCCTGCGAAGACCCGGACGCAAACTGCACGAGCGCGCCATGTCCGGTGCTCGATGTCGCATTGTTCGTGTACGTAATACCCGCATCCACCAGCCCGTACAGCGTCACTGAGGACTGTGCATGTGCCACACCGCAACCGACCGCGGCGCACACCACCATGCTTCGCTTGATGACCGTATTCATATCGCTTTCCTAATTTTATGCGTAGCTTTCGTTGACGAAAATGACTGAGGAAAACGTCCCGCTGGAAATGCATCGGAATCGTTTGGTCAATGGGCAGGCGTCTCCGGGTAATCCTCCAGCTTGCCTCGCTACAACGAACAGTCTCGGCACGTCCGCTTCCCACTGCGCGTCTACTCTATGAGCACCGTTTTTTGAGCCCCATCGTTAGAAATATCGACAGGGGAAACTCGGCCTGAGCCCGCGCTCAAGAAATGCGGGCGCCCTCGCGAACATCCCTTCTGATCTGCAATAGGCAGTGGACCTGACTGCGGCATGAATACAACGGACAGGCAACGGCAGTGAAGTTCGTTGCTGATCGGGAATTTTTGCCCTGCTATGCTTGATGTGTAATGCGAACCAGTCTTTCGAGGCTGTCGCGCATGCTGTCTCCCGATTCCACCTACCGATGAGGCACCCTTGAAGCCACAAGTTCACGATCTCACGCTCGACGAACTCCGACTTTTCGGTGAGATCATCGGGCGGCTCGAGGAGCTCGGTCCGATCGTGGATGTCAGGCGCGTCGTTTTGTCAGACCTGACCCGGCTGCTGCGATCCGATTTCTGCGTCTCCTACAACTGGGATGCCGAAAAAGGGATGTACGCCGACCCGATTGCAGTCAATGTCGACTCGGATCACGTGCGTCGCTACACGAGCTGGTACCAGCACAATGACCCGATGACGGCGCAACTCTGCAAGCGGCGCAGGGCCACGTTGGTGGAAGAAGTGATGGACCGGCCTGCACTGGAGAAAAGCGAGTTCTACAACGAGTTTCTCGCGCAGGATGGGTTGCATCATGGAATCAACGTGTTTGTCTTCGACGGCGAACGCCAGCTCAGCGACTTGAGAATCTGGCGAACGAGGAATCGGCCTGAGTTCGAGATGCGCGACAAACTCGTGCTCGATGCGATCGAGCCGTTCCTTTGCCGCGCGATCAAACGCCGGACAGGCAGCGCGACAGGGCTCACGGACCGTGAGAACGAGATCGCCCAGCTGGTCGCAAAGGGTTGTACCGATCAGGATATCGGCCGTCTTCTCTGCATCAGCCTGTCGACCGTGCGCACCCATTTGCGGCGGATCATGGACAAGAAGGGATTCTCCAACCGCGCGGAGCTTGCCGCCTCCGTCGCCGCGGCCGGAACGACCCCGCCGTCATGACGATCGAACGGCGCGGTCGACGGCCACGTACGCGCGACGCCGCGAATCATCCGATACAAGAGACTAAACCGCCAATACGGTTTCGTACCGATGCCGGCACGAGCCCTCCAACGCTCACCGCGGCACTTGCATGCAGCGCACGTTCGAGTACCGGCCGGGCGTCGGGTGACAGCCCCTCCCACAACGTCGAATAGGGAACTGCCAGGCGAAAGCCACGTGTATCGTCGACCGCGGGAAGCGTTGAACCGCTTCCGGACAAGATCTCGTCCAGCAACATCACGTCGGCGACGGTGCGGGCGATCGGGCCGACCGTGTCACGCGTGGGCGATATCGGCACGACACCTCCGGACGGATAGCGTCCGTGCGTAGGACGAAAGCCGACCAATCCACACAGCGCCGCCGGTATGCG
Source organism: Burkholderia sp. ZZQ-2 (assembly GCF_050768715.1). NCBI lineage: Bacteria > Pseudomonadati > Pseudomonadota > Betaproteobacteria > Burkholderiales > Burkholderiaceae > Burkholderia > Burkholderia sp. ZZQ-2. The sequence goes on from NZ_LDVA01000276.1 coordinate 86,778, forward strand.
CACCGATCCGCCCGTGTCGGTGCCGAGCGCCGCCGGCACCGCACCACTCGCCACCAGCACGGCAGACCCGCCGCTGCTTCCGCCTGGAATTCTGGACGGGTCATACGGGTTGCGGGCCGGGCCGAAAAATCCGTTGTGGTTGGTGCAGCCGAAAGCGAGTTCGTGCATGTTCGCTTTGCCCGCGGCCAACGCGCCCGCGTCGATCACGCGTGCCACGACGGGTGCGTCAGCTCGAGGTACGGCGTCGCGGAGCGCTGCCGTTCCCGCGGCGGTCGGCATGCCCGCGCAGTCGATGTTGTCCTTGATGGCCAATGGAATGCCGGAAAGCGGCAACCGGCCCGTTCGGGCTATGAGCGATTCATCGTGTTCCCGCGCCGCTTGCGACAGCGCGTCACGGTTGAAAAACACGAACCCGTTCAGCGACTCGGTTTTGGCGTGTTGATCCACGAGCGCCTGAACGTATTCCAGGCAGGAGATCTCGCGTCGATCGGTCGCGCCTTTTGCGTCGACGACTGAAAGCTGCGGCAGGGTTGGCATCTACGTCTCTCGTGCATTTCGGTCTTCGTAGATTGCGCGTCGGCTTTTTTGTAGCGCATCTTCAGAAATGACGATGGCGTAGCCAACCCTGGCAGCGCCCCTCATCGCCGCGGGTACCGCACCGCGGCCGACGCAGGCGGCCTCGGTCGCGCGAGTCCGCGCAACGATCTGAAATCCGCCTGCGCTTCGACGGACGTTCAGGCCGCGTCGATGTTCGAGACGGAATGCTTCGACGTCGCAGCGGGTACCGTTTCATCGAGAAACATCCCCACGAGCGCGCTCACCAACGACACGCCCCCGACGATCAGCATCGGATAACCCAGACCGAACGTATCGGCAAGCCCACCTGCAACCACGGGCATCAGGACCCCGCCAATGAGTTCACTGACAGCGGTCGGAACGCCTACGGCCGAACCGGTCAGCGTGGACGGTACGGATTCGCAAGGAATCACGGCAAGAAAGAGAGGTGCGATGCCGAAGCCGCAAATCCCGGCAGCAAAGAGGTTGATGAACATCACGATCGGAGAAGCGTGACAAAGAACGAACGCCAACATCAGGACGCCATAGCAAGCCGCCGAGACGACGAGCACGATACGCCGCCCGAGCCGATCCGATATCGCCGGAACGGCGACCATTCCGATAAACCCGCCGAAACCCCATCCGGAAATGATCAAGCCGACCGTGCCGAGGCTGAGGCCCGCGACTTTGGTCAGATAGAGCGCGACGAACGTCGAGAACACGAACAGGCCCGTCTGGAAGAGCGATCCGATGACCGTGGTCAACCAGATGTTCTTGTATCTCAGCACGGTCAACGGGCCGCCCGAGGCCGCCCGGACCTGCCTGTCGCGACCGGCTTCCGTCTTTCGCATGGTCCTGCCGATCAGGAACGTCAGCAAAAGCCCGGGAATACCGAGCACGAAAAACACCCACTCCCAGCGCATGTGCATCACGAGCTGGGTAGCGATGATCGGTCCAAGGCCGATACCCAGAAGCGGGAAAAACGATTGATGAATGCCCAGATTCAAGCCGCGCCGGCTCGGCGTCGATATTTCGTCGATCGTCGCGACGCTGGCGCTGAAGACGCCGCCCTCGCCCACGCCAAGGAGGCCTCGCACGAGCAGCATGCCGTGGAACGACTTGGCGACGCCGGTAAAGGAGGTCATCACCGAGAAGAAGATCGACGACCCCAGCAGAATCTTGCGACGCCCATGGCGATCGGACAGACTCCCGAGCACCCATGTCGAAATGGCCCAGGTCAACGCGAGAACCGACGCGATTGCGCCTGCCTGCGTGTTGTTCAATTTGAGCTCCGGCAGAAGAACCGGAAACAGATACACGATGACCAGACGATCGAGTCCAACGATGCCGAACAGCACCGCAAGAAAGATGACCATCTTCCATTCGTATTCTCTATTTTGTTTGTAGTTCATATCGATATCCTAAATATATCGTCGTGATTGAATGGCTGTTGTTTCAAAGAAAGCCATCCCGCTTCAATCGGTATCGAGCCAATACGGCAGCGACACGAAAACCTCCGTCCGGCTCGCCACGGAATCGCATGGCGAGCCCGACAGGCCGCTACCGATCTCCGCCACTTCTCGCGAGCTCCGGCGAGCAACCGTTGTCCGACGATGTTTGATCATCGGCAACCGTCTCCCCGGGGGAGCCATCGAGGATCTCGGTGACCGGAGGGCGCGGTCGCCGGTCGATCAGCAACCGCAGAACGTCAGGCCGCGAGTAATGCCCCACGGGATCGAAAACGCACTTCGAAAGCGATTGCATGCCGAGGTCGATATCGGCGTAGAGCAGGCCTTCCGCGGTTTCGTCGATCTTGTCGAACAGTTCCGCCCCGTCGGGCCCGTATCCGACGCTATGGCCACCGCCTGCCCGCAACAGCTGACGTTTTTCCTCGGTGTCGCAAAGGCTCTCGACCATTTCCTCGGTGACGACTGTCGAAGGCGCGAGGACGAAGCAACCTCCTTCGACGGCATACGTCCGCGAAACCGCGTTGTTCACCTGGTGGCTCAATGCGCTGGCAAATTCATAGAGCGAGAAGCTCGGCCAGGCCGCAACGTGGACCTGTTCGCCTTGCGCATACATTGCGGCCTTGGTCAAAGGCTGCACGTGTTCGGCACAACAAAGCCCGCCGAGCTTTCCCAACGGACTGTCGATTACGGTCAGGCCACTGCCCTCCCCGTCACCGAAGACCGTCCGCTCGAGATGGGTAGGCTTGAGTTTCTGTCGTTGCAGGAGGGTTTCTCCGTCGGGGCCGATGATCCATTGGGAGATATATAACGAATGGCCCTTGCGCTCCGAGAGTCCCATCACCACCGTGATGCGGTTTTTTCTAGCCGCGGCCCTCAGTGCATCGGCTTCCGGACTGTCGTAGCTCAGCGAGTTGTCGAAATATCGCTGAACATAGCCTTTGCTCATATACCAGGCCGGTGTACCCAGCCAGATGTAGAACGGGTAGCCCGGCAGCCACACTTCAGGGAACGCGATCAGGGCGGCGCCGGCCTGCGCCGCCTCTTCAATCAGGCGTATGGACTTTTCGATTCCGGCTTGAAGATCAAGGAACGCCGGGGCGGCCTGCACGACAGCCGCCTTATATTGGGGATGGTTGAGAGCCAAGATACTCCTCCACGACTCGCGGGACGGGACGCCCGCAACGTTGTAGAGAAAGTGTCCGGGGACAATATGGCGGACGCTTGACTCTGACAGAACAGGATTTTTACTTATGCTGCCAGCCGGCGGGATTACCGCGCAGCCCGCTCAGGGGCGATTCAACTAACGTCGCGATGCTTCGCACGGTAGTCGCGCGCAGACACGCCAAAGTGACGTCGAAACGTACGACTGAAATGCGATGCATTATTGAAACCCCAAGCCATCGCAATATCGGTAATCGAGCGGTTAGCGTACGCGCGTTGCCGAAGCCACTCGCCGCACCCGTTGAGTCTGGCCGTACAGATGGTCTCGCCGATCGACTCCCCGGCCTCGGCGAACAGGCGATAGAGGTAACGGCTGGAAACCCCCAGTTCATCGGCGATCAGTTCGGGTCCCAGTTCCGGGTCGTGAATCCTGTCCTTGATCAACGCGCGCGCCCGCAGCAGATGCATCTCTTTCACGTTGGATCTGGGCAGCGGAACCGTGTTGAAATAATCCGCCAACGCCAGCGCGACCAGGTTGGCGGACACATCGCCAAGCCTCTCGCAAGCGGTCATCGCGCCTTCGTCTGACGAAAGCACTCGGTGCAGCGACGCGATATGGTCCGCGGCGATACGGCGTATCCCGGTGGCCGCAGGAATACGCACCGCGGTGTGCTGCCGGCCGCACGGCACCAATTTCTCCAACGCCTGGCGGGGAAAGCGGATCGTGTAGTGCTGTCCGGAAAAATGCCAGACGAAATGGCGCGACGAGTCGAACAGCACCATGTCGGTAGGGTCGACGAACGCGGTGCGGGCATCCTGCTCGAGTGCACCTCGCCCTTCGATCTGTATCGACACGAGCAGGTAGTCGTCCGCCGTGCGCCGCACGTCGTCCCAGTCATGAGCCGCGACGTGATCGACCGCCGAGATCCGCGACACACACACTCCGCCCGTGTTCACGCTGGAAATCTCGCCATGAAATCCCTGATCGGATTCGGTCCTGAAAACCATGGGGACGCAACTGGCCCGAACCTGATCCGCCCATGCCAAAAGCCGGTCGTCGCGATGGTAATGATCCGTGGTCGTCACTTGATTCATGGCACAAGGTTCCGGCGGCAAATACGCGGGAGCGTCACCCCGAACAATTGCGCATCCAGAATCCGCCGTCAATGCGCAGTTGCCTATGACGGCCGCTTCGAAACATAGCTGCGATCGAGCTCGCCCACCGAGCGACAACCGATGAGGGCGAGCGTCCGGTCAGTTTCCCGTTTGATCATGTCGATGACGTCGCTCACGCCGGTTTCCCCTCTGGCAGCCAGCCCGTACAAGGTGGCCCGCCCCAGCATCACGGCGTGGGCCCCCAGCGCGACCGCCTTGACGACGTCGGTCCCCGTCCGGATGCCGCTGTCGAGAATGACCGTCGTGCCTGAGGTGCGCTCGACGATATCCGGCAGCACGTCGGCCGTCGCGGGCAGGTCGGCGAGTTGCCTGCCGCCGTGGTTCGAAACGATGACGCCGTCCGCGCCGAGCGCGACACAACGCGCGGCATCGTCGGCCGTCACGATGCCCTTGACGAGGAGCTTGCCCGGCCATTCGTCCCGCAAACGGCGCAGGTCGTCCCAACTGAAGCTCGCATCCATCTGCCGGCGAAGAATCGCCGCCTGGGAGGCGGTGTCCGATGCATCGTCCGTGGCGAAATTCTTCAACTCCGGCATGCCGTTCATCAGATAGGACCAAAGCCAGCGCGGGTGCGACAGTCCGTCGACGGCCGCACGTGCACTTGCCTTGAACGGCATGGCAAAGCCATTGCGAAGATCGCGTCGGCGAAAGCCGTTCACCGCGACATCGGCGGTGAGGATCAAGGTCGAATAGCGAGCCGAACGGGCACGATTGACCAGACTCTTCGCGAGGTTGCGATGAACGACGTACAGTTGAAACCACAGGTCTCCGTCGGCCCCTTTTGCCACCTCTTCGATGGACATGTTGGAAGCCGTCGATAGCGCAAACGGAATACCGGCCTTGCCCGCTGCGCGCGCAAGTGCGAGGTCGCCCTTCGGCCAGAACGCGCTATTGAGGCCCGTCGGCGCGATCACCAGCGGTAATGGAATCAGCCGCCCGAAAAGCGGCACCGACTGCTCTCGCGTGCTGACATCCGACAGCCGGCGCGGCAACAACTGCAGCCTGTCGAACGCCGAACGGTTATGCGTCAATCCCGATTCGTCGTCTGCCGCGCCTTCCAGATAGTCGAACACCATGCGTGGCAACCGCCGTCTGGCTTCGTCACGATAGTCGCTGACGGAGAAAATGCCGGGAAATCCTGTTGTCATGATCGGGGTACTGTCAGAGTAAATCGTGATGCGAAAAGCACGAGACGCGCTGCACGCCGGTTTCGCACGTCTCCCTCGGTCATTCGAGGCGGAAGACGACCGGGTAACGACGCAAAGTCGAAAGCTAGACGACAACGCTCCCAACATAGTTTTCCGCCATGGACCTCGCCGCAGTCTCGGACGTAGTCACATGCTCGAGCTCGGCAACCTGCAACTGCTGTTCGAACGGCGAGGCATCGTCGAGACGATGCATCATGCGGGTCATCCAGTAGGAGAAATGCTCGGCGCGCCAGATCCGTTTCAGCGCAAGCTCGCTGTACGAAGCGAGTTGCGCTTCATCGCCGGTCCGGTAATACGCGTCGAGTCCACTGCTCAGGATTCGTACGTCGGAGACTGCCAGGTTGAGACCTTTTGCTCCGGTAGGAGGAACGATATGAGCGGCGTCGCCGGCAAGAAACAGTCGGCCGTGCTGCATCGTTGTCGAGACGAAGCTCCTCATGCCGACGATATTCTTCTGAAAGATCTTCCCGTCGACAACGCACTGACCATCGGCGGAGTCGACGCGTGCGTGCATTTCGGCCCAGATCCGATCGTCGGACCAGTTGTCGACCGAATCTTTCGGGTCGCACTGGAAATACATGCGCTGGACCGTCGGCGAACGGGTACTGACCAATGCAAAACCGCGATCATGACGTGCATAGATCAGCTCGTCTGCGGACGGCGCACCTTCGACCAGAATGCCGAACCAACCGAACGGATAGACGCGCTCGAAATCGCGGCGAACGCTCTCGGGAATCGCCGAACGGGACACCCCTTGCGAACCGTCGCATCCGATCACGAAATCACAGTCCAGCGTATGTGATTGCCCTCGATGCACGAACCGTATCGACGGGGCCGACGTGTCGATGTTGTGAATCGAGACATCCGCGACGCCAAACAGGATAGAGCCGCCTGCAGCAACCCGCGCCGCCACCAGATCCTTGATGACTTCGTGTTGCGCATAGACGGTGATGGCCCGCCCGGTCAACGCCTTGAGGTCGATGCGCCGCCGCTTTCCGTCGAAGGCGAGCTCAAAGCCGTGATGCAACGCTCCTTCTGCCTTCATACGCTCACCGACACCGGACGCTTCAAGCAGGTCCATCGTCCCCTGCTCGAGTACACCCGCCCTGATCGTCGATTCGATCTGCTCGCGTCGGCGGGTTTCGAGCACGACAGACTCGATACCTTTCAGATGCAAAAGATGAGAAAGAAGGAGGCCGGCAGGACCGGCGCCAATAATGCCTACTTGAGTGCGCATGCTATCTCCAACTGAAGGTACTGTCGGACGTTTTCCGTCATTCGGTTCAACATGAGCGACATCGTTACGTGCTCTGCGCGGAGCGCGTGACAAACGTCGCCCTCGACACTGATCTCAAGCGCCCTTGATGGGCGGAATATGACGACGCACGATCATCAGGCAGATAAAAACCATCGCCATCGCGGCACCCAGCATGCCCAGGTACGCAGACGCTCCGCCCTGCGTGATCACGAAGGCCCCCGCGAACGCGCTGAGAATCGCGCCGAGCCGCCCAAACGCGAGCGCGGATGCGGTCCCGGTCGCGCGAATCTCGGTGGGATAGACGTACGCGCAAAGGGCATACATCGTCGACTGAACCGCATTCACGAAGAGGCCGTGCAACCCGATTCCGAACACGAGCAACGTCGTGTGGGCAGAGACGTCGAGACCGCGCAGAAAAAGTGCGCTCGCGGACGCCATCAGGCAACATACGAGCAAAGGCCAGCGCGACCCGAACCGACCGATCGCCACTGCGCAGCCCATTGCGCCCAGTACGCCGCCGAGGTTGTAGGCGGTAAGACCTGAACCCGCCACCGAAGCGCTGAGTCCCTCGCCTGCCAGCATCGTCGGCAGCCAGCTGAATGCGCTGTAGACCGCGACGAGGTTCATGAAGAAAGCGACCCAGATTGCGAGCGTGTCGCGGCCTTGATGGTCCGCGAACAACGCGCGAAAGCCTGGGCGCTGCCCCGCTTTCTGCTCCTTCTGATCGGCGAATACGGCGTGCGGCTGAATCGAGCGGGACATGCGGGACAGCAGGTGACGCAGTTCATTCCAGCGTTCCTGATGACGCACAAGATAACGCGGCGATTCCGGCATGACGAAATACAGCAGGAGCGCCAGTGCGACGGGAAGCGTGCCGCCAATCAGAAAGAGCCCGCGCCAGCCGTAATGCGGAAGCACGACACTCGCGAATAGCCCCGCAAGCATGCCCCCAAGCGGTACGCAAACGATGGTTGCGGTCACCGCGAGCGTCCGCCGGCGAGCCGGCGTAAATTCCGCCGTCATGGTCGTCGCGCTCGGCAGTGCGCCGCCGATACCCAGTCCCGCGAAGAAGCGCAGGACGGCAATGGTCATCACGTCCGGCGACAGCGCAATCGAACTCGTCGCCAAGCCGAATACCAGCACGCTGCCGATGATTGCCCAGCGCCGACCGAACCTGTCCGCGAACAGCCCGGCGAACGCGCTCCCTATACCCATGCCGACGAGGCCGGCCGCAACGGCGGGCGCAAATGCGTTGCGCGTGATGCCCCATTCCTTGATCAAGCTGGGAATGGCGAACCCGATGAGCTGCCCATCGAAGCCATCCATCACGATCGCAAGCGCGGCGAGCAGGACGACCGTTCGCTGGAACGCCGAGAACGGTCCGTCATCGAGGGCACGGCCGATGTCTATGGTCAGCAGAGGTGGATTACGATCGTTCATTTCGCTCTCCCGGCCAGAGCGGCGAAGTCTGAATCGCAGTCCTGCGTAATTCGTTTTCCGACGCGACGGTCGGACTCGAACCGGGTGCGATCGAGCGACGACTCGAAATTGATGACGGGCATTGCAGTCTCCTTAAGCCGGTCGCTCGTCGTTTCAGGAGCGAAGGCGTCTCAACGATATCGGGTTGTTATTGTGTTCGTGCCCACCATCCGGAAGCCCATCGCGTCCATGGTGAGAAACACGTGCCATGACCGCGGCAACGATCAGAACGGATAGTGACGAGGCGTCGTTTGCACGGTGATCCAGCGCAAATCCGTAAATTCCGCGATCCCGGCCTTGCCGCCGAAATGCCCGAAACCACTGGACTTCATCCCGCCAAACGGCATCTGCGCCTCGTCGTGAACCGTCGGGCCATTGACGTGGCAAAGCCCGGACTCGATACGCTTCGCGACCGTCAACGCCCGCGCGACGTCACGGCTGAAGACTGCCGCCGACAGGCCATATTCGTTGTCGTTGGCACAGGCGATGGCCTCTTCGTCGCCATTGACGCGAACGATCGCCTTGACAGGCCCGAACGACTCCTCCCGGTAGATATGCATGTCCGCCGTCACGTGATCGAGCAACGTGGCCGGCATGAGCGTGGTCTCGGATTTCCCTCCGCATACCAGGGTCGCACCTTTCGCCAGCGCGTCGTCGATCAGGTCGTTGCATCTCCTGACCGTCGCCATGTCCACGACGGAGCCGAGCACGGTCGGCCCCTTTCTCGGATCGCCAAGCGGCAGGCTCCGTGCCTTTTCCGCCAGTCGCGCGACGAATTCATCGGCGATCTTCGTGTCGACGACGATGCGTTCAGTCGACATGCAGATCTGGCCGGAATTGGCGAACGCCCCGAATGCCGCGCCTTGAACCGCCGCTTCGATATCGGCATCGTGAAGCACCAGAAACGGCGCCTTTCCGCCGAGTTCGAGTACCGAAGGCTTCAGATATTTCGCGCACTGGGTCGCGACGATGCGGCCGACGCGCGTCGAACCCGTGAAGTTCACCCGCCTGACCGTCGGTTCGGCAATGATCGCTTCGACGATGTCGCCCGCATTCGCCGGCGCGTTCGTGACGAAGTTCACGACACCGCGTGGCAGTCCGGCGTCCTGTAACGCTTCGATGATGAGGCCGTGGGTCGCGGGGCAGGTTTCGGAACCTTTGAGCACGACGGTATTGCCGCACGCCAGCGGCAACGCGATGGCACGCACGCCGAGGATGACGGGCGCGTTCCACGGTGCGATCCCGAGCACGACGCCGGCGGCCTGCCTCACGCCGAGCGCAAGACTGCCCGGCACGTCCGACGGAATCACCTCGCCGGAGATCTGCGTGATCATCGCGGCCGCTTCGCGCAGCCCGTCGGCCGCAAGCTTGACGTTGAAATCCGCCCACAGGCGGGACGCGCCCGTTTCGGTTGCCATTGCCAGCGCGAAAGCGTCGCCTTTTTCTTCGAGCGCATCCGCGGCCCGATTCAGTAGAGCACGTCGCTCGCCGGGGCCCATCGCCGACCATGCGGGAAACGCGGCGGCCGCCGCATGCACCGCCGCTTGTGCATCGGCGACAGTCGCGGCCGGCGCCGTAGAGGCAACCGTGTCATCGAGCGGGTTACGGCGCTCGAATGTCGCGCCATCGCGAGCCATCGCACGCTCGCCGTTGATCAACATCGTTACCTGATTCATTACCGTCTCCTGGAATATTCTTGAAAACCGGCCTGCCGAATCACCGACTCGCGGTCAGGCCACGACAATTTCGACGACGCGTGTTTTTCCCGAAGACAACGCGTCTTCCAGCGCGGGCTTCAGCGACAGCGCGTCGCTCACTCGAACGCCTTCGCACCCCATGCTGTTGGCCAGGGAAACGAAATCCAGCCCTGGCAGGTCGGTGCCCTGTACCGGATCCGACGCGGCGAAGCCGAACACGGGCGCGAATTCCTGCAAGGCAGCGTAGCGCGAGTTATTCAGGATCACGAATGTGATTGGAAGATCGAGCTGGACCGCGCTATAGATCGCTTGCGGCGAATACATCGCCGAGCCGTCGCCGATGAGGCCGATCACGCGGCTGCCGGGTCTGGCCAAGGCGACGCCCACCGCGGCGGGCATGCCGTAGCCCAGACCGCCGCTTGCCATCGTGTAGAACGTCTGACTGCGCGTGAACGGCAGATAACGTTGCATGACGGGGCGCGAACTGGGCGCCTCCTCGACCACGATATCGGCTGCGTTGCGGACTTCGGACAGCGTCTGCAGCGCATAAGCGACCGACATCACTGCCGTGGGCTCGGCTCGCTCGACCGCCTCGCGCGGCGCCGGCAGGGGCCGGCCTCGCGGTGCCGGCCGGGCGAGCAGGTCCACCAGCCCCAGGCGAATGTTCGCCACCACCGACGTGCCGACCGGGGTCCAGGCAGCGGTAGCCGGATCGTCGATGAGCTGGTACAACGCCGCGCCATCGGGCACATGCGGGCCACTGCCTTCGACGTGATACGCAAAAGCCGGCGCCCCGACGACGAAGATCAGGTCATGCCCGTTCAGCGTCCGAACGATTTTTTCGCGCATCGCCGGCAGGAAGCCGGCGAAAAGTCGATGATCTTCAGGGAAGCTGCAGCGTGACGACATCGGCGCAACATAAACCCGCGCGTTGTGGCGCTCGGCCAGCTGGATGGCCTCGCTCCACGCATCGGCACGATCGAGTTCCGCGCCGACGACGAGGGCCGGCCGTTCGCAGTCGTCCAGCGCGTCGCCGATCTCCGCGATCCGTACCGGATCAGGGCGGAACCGGGTGCTGATCCGGGTCGCCTCGACGAAGTCGGCCGGCTGATCCCAGTCGTCGACCGGAACGGACACGAACACCGGACCACGCGGCTCCTGCATCGCCACGTGGTAAGCACGGGCGAGGGCCAGCGGAACATCCGCGGCACGAGCCGGTTCAATGCTCCATTTCACATAGGGCCGCGGCAGCTCGGTGGCTTGCGATGCCGACAGAAACGGATCGAACGGCAGAATCGAACGGGCCTGCTGGCCGGCCGTGATGATCAGGGGCGTCCGGTTCTTGAAAGCCGTGAAGACGTTGCCCATCGCGTTACCGACACCGGCTGCCGAATGCAGGTTGACCAGCGCGGCATTGCCGGTGGCTTGGGCATACCCGTCCGCCATACCGACCACCACTGCTTCCTGCAATCCGAGCACGTACCGGAAGTCCTGCGGGAAGTCGCGGAACATCGGTAGCTCGGTCGAGCCGGGATTGGCAAACACGGACGTCAATTCGAGGCGCCGCATCAAGTCCACGACGGCATCGCGAACGGTCGGCTGCCCACTTGTATTTCGTTGCATCTCGAATCCTCTGCGGTTCGCCACTCAGGCTGGCGGTGATGGGATGAGCCGCAGTATGGGATTCGGCACCCTGTTTGAAAATTGCCAAAAAAGCTCAAAGTCATTACATTTTGGCATGCGTCTATCGGAATGCCGGATCGGCCAATTCCGCCCGGATGCCTTGTCGGAAAAGGCTGTTCGCCGTCATCGGGGGCTCGGCGGTGGCCGCAATGAGCGGGCACCGCGAGCCCTTGCAGGGAAGACCCCTAGCTGGCGCCGGGCGCCCCGGAATCTCGTTCGCCCCTTCCCCTCTTTCAATCTGGTTCGACACGATGAGTTTCAATCTGCAGCAGTTGATGATGTTCACCACGATCGTCTCCGCAGGTAGCCTGGGACGAGCCGCGGCCATGCTGAACATGACCCAGCCGGCGCTGAGCAGATCGATCAAGCGGCTCGAGGAGTCCGTCGGGGGGGCGCTTTTCGAGCGTCACACCAAGGGGATGCAGCTGACCGCGCTGGGCGAAGCATTGATGCCGCATGCGATCTCGCTGCAAAGGGAAGCCGAACAGGCGCGCGAGGAACTGGACGCGATGCGCGGCCTGGCGAAAGGCGTGATCAAGGTCGGCGCGGTGGGCAGCATAGCGAGCCTCGTCTTGCCGATGGCCATCGCGTGTGTGCTGGAGAAATGGCCCAATCTGCGCGTCGAGGTGATCGAAGGCGTGTGGGATCGTCTCGTCGAGGGCCTGCTCGCTTATGAAATCGACCTGGCGCTTTGCACATCGGGAATCGAAACCGAGGATGTCGCTGCGATCTCCGATTGTTCATGGACCGACAGGAGTTTCGTGGTCGCGGCACTCGATCATCCGTTGCGGGCGAAGCGCGGCCTTCGACTCGACGACACATTGACACAACGGTGGGCACTCACGCCCAAGGGAACCGGACCTTATGCCCACATGCAGGAAACCTTCAGGGCCCGCGGCCTGCCAATGCCGGCCATCGCGGTCGAGACCCGTTCGGTCACCGTGCTCAAAAGCCTCGTAGCGCGATGTGGCTTTGTCTCGTGGATGGCCGAACCGATGTACGACACCGAAAGCAAAGCGGGCGTCATCGACGCCCTGGATATCGAAGGCCTGGATGCGCAACGCACCCTGACGGCATTCCGGCGCCGGCGAGGCACGCTACCCGCGCCCGCCGTCAAGCTGCTGGACGAATTGCGTCACCTGACGGGGTCTTTGCGCAAGGAAGGGCAAAGCCTGTCTTGATGGCCGTGAATCGGGCGTGCCCGCGAGTCGTGCGTTTTGGCATGACACAACGCACACCCGGCCTTGTTCAATGGAAATCAGCCATAAATCATTGAACCAATTGATTTTATAAGAACAACCAAGCATCAAACATCCGGATCCGGAATCCGAGTGTTTATAAATTCCTCGGGATAGATCGATGTCGACGCATGCTCCAAGAAGCCTATCCCACAAGGATTCTGCGGGAAATTCTCGAATTTTTAGATTGACTGACATGGATCGATTTCCGTAGCATTTGCCTACACGACGCCTACATGGACGGTAAATGACCAAGCAAAACTTCACGGTCGCCCGAGTCGAGGGATTCGAGTGCGAGCCCGGCAAGCAGCAAACGATCTATTGGGATGCGAAAGCTCCCGGCCTCGGACTTCGCGTCACGGCCGCAGGCGCACGATCCTACATCTTCGAGTCACGTCTGTTCGGCAAAACGGTTCGCCTAACCATCGGGAATATCCGGACCTGGGATTTGGGCCGGGCACGCACCGAAGCCGCCCGGCTCAAGACGTTGGTCGACGACGGTAAAGATCCGCGCGAATTGCGGGCGGAACAGCAAGCTGCCCACGAAGCCCGACAAGTTGAAGCGCGACGTCGAGACGTGACTTTCAGCGAAGCCTGGGACCAGTACGTGGAAGTTCGGAAGCCGTTTTGGAGCGAGCGGAGCTATAGCGACCATCTGCAACACTCCCAGGTGGGTGGGCTCCCCAAAAAACGCGGAAGAGGAACAACGCGCCCTGGTGCACTAGCTGAGCTTCGCCCGCTGAAAATGTCCGAATTGACCAGCAACCGGATCTCAAATTGGTTGACCTCGCAGTCCGCACATCGCCCCACGGTGACAGCACATTCGTTCAGGTTGTTGAGAGGATTCATTCGTTGGGCGGAAGACACCCCTCCGTACCAAGGGATTACCCCATCCGGCGTCTACAAGATGCGAGAGGTCCGTGACGTCATTCCTCGGGTAAAGCCCAAGGAAGGTGATTCGTTACAACGCGAACAGCTCCATGCTTGGTTTCAGGAGGTTCGAAAGATCGAAAATCCAATTCGGAGCACCTACCTGCAAGGCTTGCTGATCACAGGTGCCCGACGTGAGGAATGGGCTGCGTTGCGCTGGGAGGATGTCGACTTCCGTTGGCGAAGCCTCCAGCTCGACGACAAGATCGAGGGAACCGGTGGCCGCATCATCCCCCTCACTCCATACTTGGCCAGCCTCCTGCTCGAACTGAAACGCTCGAGCGAAAGTCCACCTAACAAAAGGCAGGCGGCACGCCTCGCCAAACAGGGAAAGGACTGGAAGCCGTCCGAATGGGTATTCGCGAGCAAGAGGTCCGAAGACGGCAAGATCGCGGATCCCCGCGACGCACATGTCAAGGCATTGGCTTCAGCCGAACTGCCTCACGTAACACTGCACGGTTTGCGGCGGTCCTTCGGTACGCTCTCGGAATGGGTCGAAGTTCCGGTCGGCGTCGTTGCCCAGATTCAAGGACACAAACCGTCTGCGATCGCCGAGAAGCATTATCGGCGACGACCCCTGGACCTTCTTCGCATGTGGCATGACAAAATCGAGTGCTGGATCTTGGAACAGGCGCAGATCAGGTTCGAGCCATCCGAAAACGGGAGATGAAGTATGCTACCCCCGATAGCAAAACAGATCGGGGCCCATACAGCCCCACCGAAAGTCGGGGGTAGCAATGGAAATGATTCCAGTGAGATCAAGCGCTATTCGCGCAGTGGGCTACGACCAGGGCAGCATGCGCATGAGAATACTTTTCACGCAAGGGCATAGTTACGATTTCTGTCGAGTTCCAGCTGATGTCTACAGGGGATTAATGAGCGCGCCCTCGATGGGTAGTTACTACAACAACGTTATCAAGGACAGGTTTCACTGTTAGCCTTGCTGCCTATCAGCGCCTCAACCGCTCGACAGAAAAAAGCAGGAAAAACAGCATGGCCATGTTCACACAAGGGCAACTCGAAGCCATTGCCGATGCACTCGGCGATACGACAGAGGGTCTCACCGGCACGGAGATAGGCTACCTGATCCAGTCATGCCAAATGAGCGAACCAACCAATCCGCCCAACAAGCGCACCAGGATCTATAACGCCTTTGCCCAAAGCCAGAATGAGCGGCAAGAACGAACGCGGATCCTGGGATTCATTCGCAAAGCGATGAATCCCGCGCGGCACAGCCGCGAGCCCCATCGTTACGAGCCTATGCGAGCAAACGTCAACCGAGCACTTTCGTTCGCCGGGCTCAAGGTGACTGACGCTGGTGAGCTTCAAGAAGTCGAACCTGCCACCACGCTATCCGAGGCTGAGAAACGGGCACGCGAACTCCGATCGGATCTCGAAATCCGCAACGTACACCCGGACGTCTTGCGCTTCTGCAGCGAGGAACTACTTGTTGACGACTATTTCCATGCGGTTCAAGAAGCCGTCAAAAGCGTCGCCGATAAAATACGTCAAAAGACGGGGCTGACGGATGATGGCTCAACACTGGTCGATCGAGCACTTGGCGGCGATCTGCCTCTTCTGGCCATCAATGCTCGCAAGACATCGAGTGAGCGCAGCGAACAAAGTGGCCTCGCAAGCCTGATCAAGGGTGCATTTAGCATGTTTCGCAACCCGTCGGCCCACGAGGCGAGAATCCATTGGCTGATGACAAAAGCCGACGCGGAAGACCTGCTGACCCTGGTATCGTTGATCCATCGGCGACTGGATCGCGGTCATATGCCGCCGCGCGTTTAATCAAATCAGCGCTATCTCACAGGCCACTCGCGTTCGTCACGGTGTATGTCGTGACGTCGAACTCTGCCATGTCACCGCCAGCCGGCAATCTCGTGCGAGCCCCGGCGGGGTTCAAATATGACCGCCAATCCGTTATCAGAAAAGCATTCTCGCCCTACGAGGAAATAGTTGCCCCCAAAGTTGCCCCTACACTCGCGCCACTGCAATGAACTCGAGATCTAGCAGGCGATACTATCCAATTCGCATTCGCTGCCTCAATCGAACGTCGCACATCCACAACACCATGCGTACTCACAAGTACGATGGTAGTTGACGGATCTCACTGACTTGTTAATCGGCCGACAAGGAATAGAAACACCCGTGTCGTGCCTGTATCGTCGCTAAATACAGAGCGATCAAGCTGAAACCAGATGACAAGTTCTTGGCATACCTTTGCTTTCACGACAGGCGGCCTCGCGCTTAGCGTCGATCATCCCACGGACGAACTGACAAAGATCGCGGACCACAAAGATCCACGAATGTGGATCCATTGCCACTATGTGGTGGTCAACACCCATAAATCCAACCAATCCAGCGTCCGCCTCAGGTAGGTCTGAACAAGCGCCTCACCGTCGGTTCGGCACCGCCAGTGATCAACTCGAAATCATTGCGGGAAGCTCGCGTTCCAACTCGCGCCACGGGGTGGCTAATCGCAAGCTCGAATCCAGCTGGGTCAAGCCAAGCTGTCCTGTCGCCCCGCTGTACCGGGATAACGGCATAGCGCCCGCGCGCACCGGTCGTGCCGGTCAGCGCAGCCCGTATCTGGGGCGCGGCGGCGGCGGCATCCTCGGCATGCGCTAGAGACTCCTGCCAGCGCAGGAACAATTGCGGGTGAATTCGGTCCTCGCTCGTAGGATTGCCCTGTGCCTCGTTTAACCAGACGTCGAATTCCCCGCGCCTCGCACTGGCCGCCTCACGCGTCGGGGCTAGGCCTTGCGCTAAGCAGAAAGCCACAAATGGATCATGTGTGCCCCATCGCAACAGCTCGCGCGCCCAGAACCCTATCCAGGGAAGGCCAGTAGTGATCTTCCAATCTGCCAGGCTTGGCAGCGTCAGCTCGTCCTCTGCACCATCGCTCCATGCCTCCGCGACGACCGCTCCGATAGCTACGCCCAGGCGGAACTCTAGGTTGTCGGAGACGAAGCGCTGCCAAGCCCGAAGCTCGCTGGGGGATGGGCCCTCAACGCCTGGCTCGTTCATCCACCAGCCAAGTACATCACGCCACCGTTCCAAAAGTGCCTCGTCAGTGTCGGTACGACGGACTCGAAAGCCAAATCCGCGGTCCCCAGAAACCAAGTTCCCTAGCGCTTCGAATAGGTCGATTCTCGCCGTTGGGTCGGCTGAGCCGTATCCATCCGCTGCGGTGAGCAGCTCACGCATTTGTCGCGCTGCCGCCCTAAAACGCCGACCAACCACCGGCGGCAGGCCATACTGATAAAGGCGGCGGCGTTCATCCGGATCCGGATAAATGTGTTCAATGATGCCGGCGCCTCGGCGCACGAACGCATGTTCCAGCCAAGCCTCCTGCGCGGTCGCCACCGCGCTGAAAGTCGTTCGCCAAAGCGCCTCGAGCTTCGCTTCAGCACGGGCACGCGTCATGGTTTCATCATCGATACGCGCAATCTCTTCGAGCGAGGTGAGCAGAATCGTATCCAATTCATCCATTGCGTCAGCCAACCTAGCTTCGCCGCTGCTCTCGCCTCTACCTGCCTCCGGACTGACGACCGTCGGCGCTGTCGCCTCGAGCCAGTTGAGGAATACGGCCGGCACAACACTTAGAAGTCGGTGGGCCTGATCCCTAATACTGTTAAGCAGGAGTGCGAGTGGGCTGTGCACCTCGTCGGCATCCCTTTCCTCGATTACCAAAGATGCGCGCAACCGGTCATAATCCTCATGCAATTCCGCACGCTGCCGGCGTTGGGTCGCCCTTCCTGCTGCAGCTGTCGTGGAAATCTGAGTCGGAAGTGCGATAAGGGTCATGCCTTCGATGCCGCGGGCCGCGCCGGGACGCCCGGCGCGGCCCGCGAGGTTCCGAAACTCCGCGGTGGTGAGCGGTGCGACTACTTGCTGCTCCTCGACTGGATCCCAGGACCGACGCTTGAGTGATGTTAAAAAAATGAGATCGAAAGGTAGATTGACCCCTTCGGTGAGAGTCGCAGTGGCAACAGTGATCGGACAGACTTTCCGATCGATGAGCTCGACCATAAGGCGACGCAAGCGCTGCGGCATTTGTCCGTGACTGGTGGCGATGCCATGATCAAGCAGGAAGAGTTCATACGAGTCGGCGCCACAGTAGTCTAAACAGGCCGCCCGAGCCTCATCGAAGCGTACCCGGAGCGAACCTTCGGGCGGTTGAAACCGCACCACGCCCCTCCAGTCCGCCCGCTCGAGAGCTTCCTTGTACCACCGCATCGTCTGTTCAGGCTCTTGCGCTACCGAGATGAGGACACGTTGATCGTCGTCGGCGAGGTGCAAGGCGGTCCAAAGGACACTCAGGCAATTGAAGCGATTGAGGCTATTTCGCCACGATGCAGGTAGCTGCGGCATAGCACCAATCTGCAGGCGGAGATAGACCGGATCCTCCTCGCCACGCAGGTACAGGGGCAACCCGTTCATCAGGTCGAGCAATATCCGCCCTTGGGCATTGGGTGCAGTTTCAAGTACGCCGATGATCTGGCGTGTACTGCGGTAACGCCCACCCACCGGATTGGCGTCGAGCCGACCTTCGACCCAACGCGCGACGGGAACCGCGGCGCCACCAGCTACAGCCGTGAGTGCGATCCGAACGACGTCTGGGCGCTGCAAAAGTATACGAGACACAAGCCCTTCGAGGCGGAGCGATCGATTGCTATGGTCGGAAAAGCTCAGCAATGTGGCCTTGTTCGCCTCCGGGACCACTTGATGCGCCTCGTCGATAATGAGGAGACTCAAACGGGCCAACAGCATGTGCCCAAGGTAGCGCATTAGCGCCTCCGCCTTCTCGACGGTGACGATCAGCACGACGGGACTTTCACTGGTAAGCCAAAAGTCGGTGATCCCCCAATCCGCGCCACCATAGAGACCAGTGACCCTGATGTCTCGACCAAGTTCTGAGGTCAACTTTGCCTCAACTTCACCGGCAAGGGCCCGGGAGGGCACGATATAGAGCGCCAATGGTCCGAGCAAGTTGCCATGCTCCCGCAGCAGTAGTTCCTTGATGAGGGCGAGGTTCGCAACCAACGTCTTCCCTGAGCCCGTGGGTGTACAAAGCGCGAAGGAGCTTTCTTCGAGGAGGCGTTGAATGCCACGCTGTTGGGAGGTCCAGAGGATACCGCGGCCACGGCTGAATTGGTCACGAGCGTAAGCTAGAAGCCGTGAACTCCTCTCAGGCCGCAGGGCGCTGAGCGCCCGTAGCGGTCGATAGATAGTAGCCTCGACGAAACTGTCGGCGACAGCCCGCATGATTGCAATAACCATCGAAGCATCGTCACTGAATGTGCGGGTCGCCATGGCATCGAGCGCGTGGAGCTTGTCCATCGCGACAGCAAGGCGCTCGTCATCTCCTCGGCGGAGACAGTCAGCGATCAGCCCGAGACTTCTAACCAACTCTACGCTGAAGGCCCAGGCAACCGTTGGGGGCGCTTCACCGTTAGCCACCTCACCCCGCATGGCAGCGAACAGCATCGCACTGGCGTCGGCGGACGTAAGATTGGGGTTACGGCTCCAGAACGCAGCAGCGCTGCGCAATACACTATCGAAGTCCGCTCTTAGAAATGCACCGTATAACCGAACGCCGTGGTAGTCCGCACTAACTTGTGACAATAGCCCGGATGCCATTGCCGGCAGCCCCCCTAGCTGATAAGCCCCTGCGGCCAACAGCTCGATCGGAACCACGCTCCGGACGTTGTCAGCCGCGCGCGAAAGCCACTCTAGGATTTCGCCGGTTCGGCGATAACAGTCAATCGCACGCAGTGACGTCTGACCTTCAATGGAGCGGAAGATGTGCGCCGCGTGCAAAAGCCGGCGCGCGTCAGCAAGCTGACCTGCGGAATCGCGCTCGGTCCACAGGATGGCCGGCACCTGCCAGCTCGCTTGCAGGCAACGGACGTAATTTTTTGCTTGAGTCCGGCTCAGTTGGTTCTCGATGGCGAGTTCGCGTCGTACGCGCTCTGCGGCCTCGAGTCGGTCTTGGTCTCGTTCTGGCATCAGGCGTCCTGCCACAGGGTGGCGTAGAGTTCATCGATAAGCTCATCACCGCCCTCGAGGATGATCTCCACAACCTGGAGGTCATGAGGTGCCATGTAGTCTTGCGGCACCTCTTCCCAAGGAATCAGGCAAGTCAAAGCCTCGCGTCGTTTCGCCCCATTCCCAACAATAAGCACCAAGTTCGTTCGACCCGGCAATGGGCCCTGGCCGAGCACCGCGCGATCGATCGACAAGATGGCATTGGCATACCCATCGGGGTCTCGGTGCTCCAACAGTTTTTGCAACTGTCGCAAGCCGTGCGGGATTGGTGTATCCCGGTTCACCTCGAACCAGATGCCTCGTCCGTTGTGTACCTTTTCGCCCGTGTCTTCGTCTTTCTCCTTCGGACCGAAGAGCAAGCTTTCTACAACGGAAGCAGTCAGTGACGTGCGCCATTTGGCCTCACCAGCAATCACGCGTACGACCTCGCCCTGAGCGTTGAGGGAAATGCCGATGAAGTCAGAACCATGACGGCCATAGATCTCGCGTGTGCGAGTCGGATCAAATCGGAGCGCCCACAGGTACTTCTCGACGTCGTCATGCTCGCGGAACAGAAAGATCGGCACGCACCAGATGTGACCGCCAACGAACTCGCTTTGATAGGCCTCCGTGACCAAACCGGCAACCACTTCGCCAAAAAGGCCGCGATGGGCTTTCAGGGGTAAGCAGTTTGGATAGTTGACTGGAAGCGGCCCACCCGCTGCGTCCGGATGGAGCGAAATCCCGATCTGCGCGTGGAAATATTCGCGCGCATCGAGATGAGCGGACTCGAAGTACGGCCGCAGCGCGTCAATGAGGTCTTGGTCGATGCCCCCTTTCTGCTCCAGAAGCAGGTGCCCGTAGTTTTTTTCCACGGTCCCATAGGGTTCGAGCCATTGATCCAAGGCGCCGGTGGGCGGAGGACACGTGTGCATCGATTCAGCCATATGCAGCCTTTTTCTAGTACAGAAGATAGAGCAATGCTAGGACTCTGTTCCTGGCAGCCATGCACGCAATCCCGATTAAGATTCTCGACATCCACAAACGTCTAAGGAACCGTAGCTACCGTCACTTACTAGGCAGGATGTCACGCATCTTAAGCTCGGTAGAGACCGAACTTCTGAAGCTCTGCGAGAACAAGGCGCGGCAGTGTCTGAAGCTCTTTGTTCATAGAACGCAACCGGTGCCGCAGTGCTGCCGCAGATTGGGGTGCCCGGTGGGCCGACGGAAATAGACGACTAAGCTCCTTCGCCGCCACTCGCGACAAACCGAGACTCATCGCCTGAATCATGACAGGGTTAGATGCACCCAGCTCAAGGAAAAGTGGAATGGGCGGAATTTCCGACGCCGCATCGATTCCTCGTTGGGCAAGTGCATACTGGAGTATATTGATATAACACCCCAAATATTTTACGTAGTGAAATCTCAAAAATTTATCGATGCTTTTCAGTGTTTCACGAATTATTTTTCCAGAATTAACAGGCTTTCCATCATCACCATCTTTTTTCTTGATCTCGTGATCGATCTGCATTTGGATGATGTTTTTTAATCCTGTCCCATTCATCCAAAGAAGGGAAAACCACCCAAAAAAATTCTCTAGCTTGTTATCCACACCTTCGAGATGTATTCGCGAAAAACGCATAATCTCAGTGATACGCTCTTTTGCGCCTTCCCTCAAAGGATGATGAGGAATAAGATGACGATATCGACCACGCCTCAATGAATCATCAAAAAAATCAAATAATGCCTGCTGACGGATAGGAGAGATCAAATTGTTCTTGGAGATGACCTCAATCGGAAGAGTCACCCGATCAAGTTTTTCAAAGATTACCCGCTTCACTTCACTAACGTCTAGTGCGCCATCGCCGAATGTTGCTCGCTTAATCGTCTCATCGAAGCGACCTAGTTTTGCGTCGATAAAAAGTCTGCAAAAAACACTCTCAACAAACTGATAGTCCTCATCGCCAGATGGATGATTCGAATCACGCGCATAATCCACGATCTCGCTTTGCCTGGATTTTAGGGCATGAGATAACGAAGACACAACCTCTCGTCGCTCGCTCTCTTCGACAGGCCGTGATTCCCAATCCTCGTACTCGATCAAAAAGACGTTTCCATGCGTATCCTTCTGCATACGTCCGGCTCTGCCGGCAAGGTTCCAGAAATCAATTCCGTTGATTGGCTTTCCCTTTCCCTTGGTTGGCTTGTGCAGGAAGATATTTCGAGCCGGCAGGTTGACACCTTGCAACAAAGTCGACGTACAAACCAGGTATGGGAGTTTGTTTTCGCGAAAATATTGCTCGACTGCGGAGGAAATGGCAGACGGCATATGGCCATAGTGATATCCAACCCCACTCAAGACCGACTTCACGAGCGCATACTCTGGATGCACATGCTCAGCGACAAATTCAGACAGAATCTCAAGGTCAGCAGTAGCTGTCACCGTCTCCGCTCTATGGCCAGAAATAGCTAAGGCGATCCGCTCCGCCGAATCCGCTCCTCCGGCATATACGAGGCTTTGTCCACCCCCACCGAGTTCTATCGCGGCGTCTACCAGACGTTTATGTTTGGCCGAGAATTTACGTTTTGCCTTGTAAGCCCCAATCTCCAGTGGTTCAAGGCCGGGACGGTGCAATTTTAGAGATATTTCTCTGACTCTAGCCTGAAATTTAACATAAATGAGATTCTGCCTTACTGGCTTTAGATCGCTCTGAATAGCTAGCAGATGCTTCAAACCGAGAAGCCCATTCATAGACGCCGCGGATTTCGAATGCGGCGTGATAAAAAGCAACCGGACGTCTGGTGAGCGACGGATTGCCTCCTCCAAACAGTTGAGCAGTAGCATACCGCGCGCGTCGTCAGCGATCTGCTGTGCTTCATCGACGATGATGATCGCGGGCTCGAGATCAGACCGATCAAGCGCTGTCCTCAGGCGTTCCTGAGTGAAAACAAGGACACGTGATTGGGCATGGTTGAGCTCATCATCAATAACAGGCACACTGGACACGGTCACACTGTCGCCCAGCGATACTAGCGACTTTCCTAGTGATGCGGATACCTCTTGAATCAGTGAGCGTGTTGGGACAAGGTAGACGATGTCTTGAAATCCATCATACGACTCTAACGCATCAAGGATGAACGCTTGGAGAACGAACGATTTTCCTGCTGACGTAGGCGCAGATACACTCAGATAGCGGTTACTTTTCAATCCACGCCAGATGTCCGCCTGAAAATCTGTGAGCACCCGCTGCTGCCCCATCACCTCAATTGTATTATCTACTTTTCGAAGTTCTTCATCGAGTTGCAGAGTCCACGGAAGTGCCTTGTTCGTTGCTTCTGGAAGCAAAAAATCGGCTGCAGGGAAATTGCCCAGCGTTGCAAGGACATGGCTGCAAACCTCTCTCTGCTCTGCTGTCAGTCGCAATGATGCCAGCGCATATGCAATGTCCTGAGCGAGCATCCAGTTCTTTGTATCGCTGGCCTGCGCCAGAATCAGTGCTGACCGAGCCAATTTTCCGACGGTCTCAATGCTTAAATGGACTTCCTTCCCGATTACATCGGAAAGACTCGCTTGCTGAAGTGCTTCATATGCAATTTTGAATCGTGGTGTTTGAGCTACGCGGGCCGCTAACAAGTTTCCGAAGTTACTCACAGAGTGCCCTCTCGAATTTTGTCCGAAAATCGTCAACCGAAGGAATCGGGAACATGAAGAGATCAACGCTTGCCAAGGCAATACCTCCTTTCGAAAGCTTCGAGGACGCCTTCTGGATCGCATCTTTGACAACCGATTCGTACAGTTGCCTAAACTTCTCTTCCGCCTCATCCAACCTCAACGAAGCCACTTGATTGTATTGCTTAGCATCAAATCCCAAGAGAATTGCGAAGCGTTCGAGCCGTTGATTTCCCTCTTCTGTTTCGAATGGATTCAAGAATTTTAGCAGGTGTTCCTTTATACGACTCGGAAATCCATCAAGATCGATATGATGCGACGTCAACAAGAGCTCATGATCGTAGCGACCGTTAACGTTATTCACGAAATCTTCGAGCGAAGCAGCTGCATCCGCCACTGCACTGTCAAATGTTTTGTGAAATTTTGACTCTCCGAAAACAGTAACCAACGTATTTCTTTCATCATCCCAGAATGCATGAACCCCATCAGTTCCGTGGACTGGCATGTTTGCACTTGTTTTCAAGCGCATCTTCGACAGAACAATCGGTGCATTCAAGAAATGTTCGATAAGAACGAATAAAAGCAGCTCGCCCCCCTCTCCCGACCTTGAATGGTTCTGACGCACGCTCATGAATAATTTTCTGGCGCTCCGGGCCAGCCTATCCATTGCGGGTGAATCATACGGAAGATTCTTGTCAGCGAGTTTCGCCTTCCGCCGCTCCTCCTTCGCGATGCAGAACGCAGTAATTTCCCCCATAAGCATCTCAACGAGCGGCCCGACGGTTGGCTTTCCGTTTCGAAAGGCTGGATAGAGGAAATATGCGTTAAGTTCGACATCGTCACCAGCGTCGACGGTCAGACGTCGGATACGCTCGTCAACCAAGTGCCGACCGACTAAGCGACGGATATGCTTTGCTACTTCACTACCTGACACGGATGGCTTTTTATTCATGTTTTCGTTCTATATTTCTCGTGAGGAAGCTACACGTAGTCATTGCTAGCCCCGCATCCACATATCTTCCCCGCAAAGTTCCCCGCGGCCTCTAGATGCATCCCCACGCTTCTGCGACGATTCCCTTACCCCAACATAGCGCGATGATGTGTGATGTCCGGTGCTTGGTTAAACAGTCTACCAATCTACTCGGCGGAGAACCTTTGCATCATGGATTTCCCTTTGCTTCGCTCACACTGCCGATTACTCACCATCAAGCGGAACGGCAGGATCGTACAAGTGAACACCGCGTCACACGAAACACGTCAGTGCCGTGACTGGTTCACGAAGAACCGTTCTATTGACATCACATGAGATATCGGCAGCACGAGTCAATTTCTTAAACTGAAAAATGACATGCGGTGTCCTCGATCCCTTTCCGAGAATCATATCAATCCTACCTCAAAGACACCTAGACGTGCGGCCAGACACACTACTGTTTATTTGAACAGGTCAAATGAAAGCAAATTTATGTCCTGAGACAAGGGAAACTCTCGTTGACATTTGTCCTTTCGATCTGCAGTACAAGTCTACTGATCTCGTGGAAGCCTAATCCAGATTTTTTCAATGACATATCACCTCCACGAGCATGGCTACCTACGGCCGCTCCGCTTCGGCAATCCCGCCGGGGCGCACTTCGCTCGGAGGTTTCATGTACCCCAGCAATCTTCATATCGTTACGATCGCAACGGCATTTGCGCTCGTTGTGGTCGTTATCCTGATCGTCTGGCGACAACGTTCCAAACCAATGCCGCCGACCACACCCCCAGCCAGTTCTGTGGCGCCTGCGCTCGCAGCTTCACCACCGCGATACGCTGCGGATGACGAATGGGAAGCTCAGGCACCCTACCCTGACCATGCTTTGCATGCGATCCGGGCAAACGAGTGGGCGTCACGACACGCACCTCGTCTCGAGACACGCTATCGGTCGCGCAATCACTTCACGTTCGACGATGCGGATCCATTCGGACTCGACGAACCGCCCTCTTTTCATCGGCCCGATCAACGATCCGCGGCCGATGCCGACTTCTTCTCCTACGCGCCGCCGAATGCCCATGACTTGGCAACGTCGGCATCGAGCGATGCTGCACAACGTTGCCCGCACTGCAACTCATCGCGCGTCGACACGCTGAACATCGGTCGCAAAGCCGGCAGCACGATCGGTAGCGTCGCGGGTGCGACGAGCGGTATGGCCATGGCATTTTCCGGCGCCGAGGCTGGCGCCGCCGTCGGCGCGATTGGCGGACCACTCGGCTCGGTTTTCGGTGGCCTCGCCGGAGCTGTAATCGCTGGCCTACTTGGCAGCGCGGCCGGCTGCGCTGCCGGATCTGCTGTCGGCGCAGCCATCGACGAGAACGTCCTCGATAACTATCGGTGCATGTCGTGCGGTCACACCTTCAGCACGCAGCCCGACTGATCTTCGCAATCGCCGTTCTTATCCAGCCGCTCCGGCTCTTTCGTCCCTCCCTTTCCATTCCACGACTGCCTGGCCCTCACCAGGCGTTACGCCTTCTCTATTTCCACGGAGTTCAGCATGCACCTCGTCCAAACCATGGCTTACGTCGGCCAAGAGCCGTGGCACGGTCTCGGCAACAAACTCGCCCCCCAACAACCCATCGAAGTCTGGGCCGATCACGCCGGCATGAACTGGACGATCGAATCGTCCGAAGTCCGCTACGTTTCCGGCTCCTCCGGCATCGGCTCGATCCACGCCTTTCCCGACCAGAAAGTGCTTTATCGGTCGGACACCAAGGCCCCGTTGTCCGTCGTCTCCGCACGCTACCAGGTCGTCCAGCCCCGCGAGATCCTGGAGTTCTATCGGGATCTGACGGAAGTCGGCGGTTTCGAGCTCGAAACGGCGGGCGTGCTCAAGGAAGGTCGCAAGTTCTGGGCACTCGCCAAAACCGGCCAGTCGGGCTCGCTCAAGGGCAAGGATCACGTCAAGGGCTACCTGCTGCTAGCCACCGCGTGCGACGGCACGCTTGCCACGACCGCGCAGTTCACATCGGTCCGGGTCGTCTGCAACAACACGCTGGCAATCGCACTCGGTGACGGCACGGGCGTCGTCAAGGTGCCGCACCGCTCCCAGTTCGATGCAGCCGCGGTAAAACGTCAGCTCGGTATCGCAGTGTCGTCGTGGGATGCATTCATGGTCCGCACCAAGGCAATGGCCGAACGCAAGGTAACCGATTCGGCTGCCGACGCCTTCTTCCGGCGGGTGTTGACCTACACCGTTACGAATCCCGGCGAGCGCGACGGGATGACCGTCAACGAGCGCGCGGTCCGTGCGGTCGGCGAACTCTATGCCGGGCGTGGCAAAGGCGCGCAGTTGCCCTCCGCGTCCGGTACGGCGTGGGGGTTGCTCAACAGCATCACCGAGTATGTCGATCATCATCGCCGCGCCCGCAGCGACGACCATCGTCGCGATGCCGCATGGTTCGGGCAAGGCGCGCTCATCAAGCAAAAGGCCTGGGACGAAGCGCTCAAACTCGTCGTCTAGCACTCGTCCCGTATTCACTCATCTCGGCCCGGTCAGGTTCGCCTGCCGGGCCGTTCTGTTTCTGGAGGTTTTATGAGCATTCCATCCAGTCGCGTCCGATCGCGACGACCTGCATTAAAGCTCGTCCGAACGGACGAGCTATCGCGCGAGGACTGGCTCGCAGTTCGACGCACCGGCATTGGCGGATCGGACGCCGCCGCCGCCGTCGGATTGAATCCCTATATGAGTCCGCTCGAGCTGTGGCTCGACAAGACCGGTCGCGCGGACGGTCTACCCGGGCCCGATCCGGACGACACGAATTCTCCGACCTACTGGGGCACGCTGCTCGAACCCATTGTTGCCGCGTCCTACACGAAGCAGACCGGCAATCGGGTTCGACGCGTCAATGCCGTGCTGCGTCATCCGACGATCCCTTTCATGCTCGCCAACCTCGACCGGGAGATCGTTGGCGTGCCCGACGTCCAGATTCTCGAATGTAAGACAGCGGGAGAGTTCGGGGCCCGGCTCTGGCGGGAAGGCGTGCCCGAGTACGTACAAATTCAGGTTCAGCATCAGCTTGCAGTAACAGGCAAATCTGCTGCACACGTCGCCGTCCTGTTGTGCGGCCAGGCACTGGAAGTTCATCGGATCGAACGGGACGAGGCATTGATCAAGCGGCTGGTCGAACTCGAAGCCCGTTTCTGGCGTTTCGTGGAGAGCGATACGCCACCGCCCGCCGACGGATCGGAGTCGGCCGACCGCGCCCTACGCCATCTGTATCCCGGCAACGGCGAAACGATCGATTTCAGCGGTGATCGTCACCTGTCTTCCGTGTTTGCCGATCTGGTCGCCGTACGGACCGAGATCGAGACGCGCCAGCAGCTCGAGGCGCAGTTCAAGCAAGCAATCCAGGAAGCCATGGGTGATGCCACGCGCGCCCTGTTCGAAACCGGTTCGGTCTCGTTCAAGCGCAGCAAGGATTCGTCATCGATCGATCTGGAGCGGCTACTGGCCGATCACCCCTCGCTCGAACAGCAATACGCCATCTCGAAACTCGGTTCTCGGCGCTTCCTTATTTCCACCTGACCCGACCGGCCATGACAAATCTCGAATGTCTCACCGACATCATGACTTTTTCACGATATGGCGCGCTTGCCCAGCCGTTCGTCATGGACGCGCTCAGCAAGCATGCCGAGTGGGTTGCGACGGTGCCACTCGACCAGTTGCAAGCGCAATTCGGCGTTCACCCGATGATCAGCGTTCAAGCCTAGCAAGGCGTCCCGCGCGAGATCCACGACAAGCTCGAAGCACATTTCGCTCGGTAGCCAGTGCGGCAACTCGAAATCGCATCCCTCCACTTTACCTATTCAGCTTAGAGGCCATCATGCTCAAAGGTCTTGCTATCAC
>NZ_LDVA01000277.1:0-26393 GCF_050768715.1 Burkholderia sp. ZZQ-2
GTCGAGCCGGTTGCGCGGATGCTTGAACGGCACCTTGATCTCGGCGATCACGCGGCCCGGGTTCGACGACAGCACGAGGATCCGGTCGCACATGAACACGGCTTCCTCGATGTTGTGCGTGACGATCAGCACCGACTTGATCGGCATGCGGCCTTGCGTCCACAGGTCGAGCAGGTCGGTACGCAGCGTCTCGGCGGTCAGCACGTCGAGCGCGGAGAACGGTTCGTCCATCAGCAGGATCGTCGGGTCGACGACGAGCGCGCGCGCAAAGCCCACGCGCTGGCGCATGCCGCCCGACAGCTCGCGCGGGTACGCGTTCTCGAAACCGTCGAGACCGATCAGGTCGATCGCGGCAAGCGCACGCTCGCGCCGCTCGCGCGCGCCGACGCCGAGCGCTTCCAGCCCGGCTTCCACGTTCTGCAGCACGGTGAGCCACGGGAACAGCGCGAAGGTCTGGAACACCATCGCGACGCCTTCGGCCGGGCCGCGCAGCGGCTTGCCGAGATAGGTCACCTCGCCGCCGGTCGGCTCGATCAGCCCGGCGATGATGCGCAGCAGCGTCGACTTGCCCGAGCCGGAACGGCCGAGCAGGCCGACGATCTCGCCTTCGCGCAGCGACAGGTTCGCATCGTCGAGCACGAGCAGTTCGCCCTGCGACTTGTTGAAGCCGCGGTTCACGTGCTCCACGCGCAGGATTTCTTCGCCGAGGCGCGGCGGCTGCAGCGGCTGGGACGTCTTGACGGGGGCGTTGATAACGGTCGAATTTTGCATCGCGCTTACTCTCAATCGAGACGGAGCCGGGATTCCGCATAGGCGTACATCGGACGCCACAGCAGACGGTTGAACAAAGTGACGAACAGGGACATCACGGCGATGCCCAGGATGATCTTCGGAAAATCGCCGGCGGCGGTGGTCTGCGCGATGTACGAGCCCAGGCCGTGCGCGACGACCTTCGTGTCGCCCCACTGCACGAACTCGGACACGATGCTCGCGTTCCACGCACCGCCCGACGCGGTGATCGCACCCGTCACGTAATACGGGAAGATCCCGGGCAGGATCGCCTGCCGCCACCACTGCCAGCCGCGGATGCGGAAATTCTTCGTCGCTTCCTTGTAGTCGTTCGGGTAGGACATCGCGCCGGCGATCACGTTGAACAGGATGTACCACTGCGTGCCGAGCACGATCAACGGCGACAGCCAGATGTCTGCATTCAGGTGGAAGCGGACAATCACGATCACGAACACCGGGAACAGCAGGTTGGCCGGGAACGCCGCGAGGAACTGCGCGAGCGGCTGGATCTTCTCGGCCAGCTTCGGGCGCAGCCCGATCAGCACGCCGAGCGGCACCCAGACCAGCGACGCGATCGCGATCAGCACCAGCACGCGCAACAGCGTGACGAGCCCGAGCCCGAGCACGTGGCCGACCTCGCCCATCGTCACGCCGGTCGCGACGAAGCTGACAACGCGCCACACGACATACACCGTCAGCAGGATCACGAACGCGCCCCACACGATGTCGCCGATGCGCGACGAGCGGCGCGCCGATGCGCCGCGCGCACGCGTACCCTGCCGCGACGGCGCGCGCAGCGGAATCCGCGCGGCCTGCGACAGCAGCCAGCCGGCCGGCACGAGCAGCTGATGGATCAGGTGCGTGCGGCGCATCATGTCGAGCAGCCAGGATTGCGGCGCATCGCCCGACGCGGTGTTCTCCATCCGGAACTTGTCGGCCCAGGCGACGAGCGGGCGGAACAGGAACTGGTCATAGGCGAGGATCACGACCGACATCGCGACGATCACCCAGCCGACCGCCCCGAGGTTCTTGTCCGAGATCGCCTGCGCGAGATACGCGCCGATGCCCGGCAGCGTGATCGTCTGGTTGCCGACGGTGATCGCCTCGGACGCGACGACGAAGAACCAGCCGCCCGACATCGACATCATCATGTTCCAGATCAGGCCCGGCATCGAGAACGGCACCTCGAGCTTCCAGAAGCGTTGCCACGGCGTCAGGTGAAAGCCGCGCGACACTTCGCTCAGGTCGCGCGGCACCGTGCGCAGCGACTGATAGAAGCTGAACGTCATGTTCCAGGCCTGGCTCGTGAAGATCGCGAAGATCGCGGCCAGCTCGGCACCGAGCACGCGGCCCGGAAACAGTGCGAGGAAGAACGTGACGGTAAACGAGATGTAGCCGAGCACCGGCACCGACTGCAGGATGTCGAGGATCGGGATCAGCACCATGCCGGCACGGCGGCTCTTGGCCGCGAGCGTGCCGTAGACGAGCGTGAACGCGAGCGACGCGACCATCGCCGCGAGCATCCGCAGCGTGGTGCGCAACGCGTATTCGGGCAGGTTCCACGGATCGAGCGAGATCTTCTGCGTCTGCAGGGTGCCGATCGGCGCCATCGTCTGATGGAAGCCGACGATCGCCATCGCGAGCAGGCAGATGATCAGCGGAAACGCGATGGCATCCCAGCGGTTGGGGAGCACGCGCCACGCCGAAGCGTTCGCGGTGCGATTCGGATCGAAGAACCTGATATCCATCGGTAGCGTCTTGTGTTGAATTGAAAATCGACGGGACCGGCCACGCGCCGCGCAGCCGGAAGGCGCCCCCCCGGCGCGAATCAGAACAGCCCGTGCAGCGCCCGGTACGGCACGGCCGACAGCGCGATCGACGCGGGCAGCGTCAGCACCCGCGCGAGCATCAGGTTACGCACCGCATCCCGGCGCAGGCCCGAGCCGCTCGACACGAGCACGCCGAACAGGTTCCGGAGGCTCGACCGCACGACGGCGAGGTGTGGAGCGAGCGAGTGCGTATGGATGACGTTCGCGGTGTCGTGGAAATCGTTGACGCTCTCGAAGCCGAGTGCGGCCAGCAGCGCGACGATCAGCAGCAGGAACGGAAGGATCGAGCTTTCCTTGACGGGGCCGAGATCGGCGCCCGGATGGATGCCGACGTAGACGATGCCGCAGGCAACGATCAGAAAAAACAGCGCGAGGCTGACGGCACGCGTGCGGTTGCCGACCGCACCGCTGGTTTCCGTTGCCGCGAGATTCGGCATGAAGGGGCTCCGGAGAGGTGACTCGGAGTGGCAGGCTATCGATCGGCCGTGACGCAAATGTGACGTGTCACTTACAGGACATTGACAGGTCATCTTTCCGGGACAGCGCATCGCCGCGCAAGCCGCGAACACGGGTGATCGACCGCGCAACGCGCGGGAATAAATCCGCCGCTTCGCCGGTATGGCACGCGAAGGCGCCGGTTTATTCCAGGACGATCCGGCCGTCCGGTTTCGTCACACGATTGCGAGGCTCCCATGTCTTCATCGACCCCCACCCGCCCGTCGCGCCGCAAGGCCCTGCAATGCATGGCCTTCGGCGGCCTCGGCACGCTGTTTACGCTGTCGGGCGGCATCCTGACGCCGTTCGACCTCGCGCTCGCGCAGACCGGCGACGCGCGCCCGGCCAACGCGGGCAAGCCGCTGTTCGTGCAGGTCAGCGACACGCACATCGGCTTCAACAAGGACGCGAATCCCGATGTATCGGCCACGCTCAAGCAGACGATCGAACTCGTCAACGGCATGCCCGCGATGCCCGCGCTGGCCATCCACACGGGCGACATCACGCACCTGTCCAAGGCCGAGGAGTTCGACCACGCGTCGCAGCTGCTGTCCGCGCTGCGCGTGCCGGAACTGCATACCGTGCCCGGCGAGCACGACGTCACCGACGGTTCGGGCGCCGAATATTTCAGCCGGTTCGGCAAGGCGTCGGACAACCGCGGCTATTACAGCTTCGATCACGCGGGCGTGCACTTCATCGGCCTCGTCAACGTGATGCACTTCAAGCCGAACGGGCTCGGCAGCTTCGGCGACGACCAGCTCGCGTGGCTCGCGCAGGATCTCAAGGGCCGCTCGTCGAGCACGCCGATCGTCGTGTTCTCGCACATGCCGATGTGGACCATCTACGAGCCGTGGGGCTGGGGCACCGGCGACGCGCCGCAGACGATGGCGCTGCTGCGACGCTTCGGCTCGGTCACCGTGCTGAACGGACACATCCACCAGATCGTGTCGAAGGTCGAAGGCAACGTGACGTTCCACACCGCGCGCTCCACCGCGTTCCCGCAGCCGACGGCCGGCAACGGCCCGGGCCCCGTGCCGCTCACCGTGCCGCGCGACCGGCTGCCGTCGATGCTCGGCGTGACGACCGTCGAATTCGCGGGCCATCCGGTTGCGTCGTCGCTGCACGATGCGACGCTGGCCTGACGCACCGAACCGCAAGGAGACCGACATGACCCGCTTCAAGCACGCCAGCCTCGTCGCGGCGCTGATCCTGTGCGCCACCGCCCCGCTCGCCGCGTTCGCGCAGGGCCCGGGCGGCCCGCTCGTGACGATCCGCAATTTCATGTTTTCGCCGATGTCGACCACGATCAAGGCCGGCACGACGGTCACGTGGAAGAACCTCGACGGGGAGCCGCATACCGTCGTCAACGACGCCGGCATCTTTCACTCGTCGGCGCTCGACCAGGGCGACACGTACTCGTTCCGCTTCGACAAGCCGGGCGTCTACAAGGTGTTCTGCGGGATTCACCCGTACATGAAGGAGACCATCACGGTGGAATGACGCGGCGCACCACGACACGCGCGGACGAATGGCGGGCCGCGGCGCCTACAATGCCCGCATCCCATTCGCCCGCGTGGCCGACGGAGCCGCCCATGCCCAGGATCGACCTCAACGCCGTGCCCGAACGCCGCGGCAGCGGCTATCCGCGGCCGTTCGACGCGCCGTGCGCGCAGCGCATCCGCCAGCGCGTCGGCGACGCCGGCGGGTTGCGCGATTTCGGCGTCAACCTGATGCGCGTGCCGCCGGGCGGCTGGTCGGCGCAGCGCCACTGGCATTCCGACGAAGACGAATTCGTCTACGTGCTCGAAGGCGAACTCGTGATGATCGAGGACGGCGGCGAAACCGTGCTGCGCGCGGGCGACTGCGCGGCGTTTCCGAAGAACTCGGGCAATGGTCATCACCTGGTCAATCGGTCGGACGCGGTTGCCGTGTATCTCGAAGTCGGCTCGCGTTCGCCGGACGACGTGATCACCTGTCCTGACATCGACATGATGAGCCCGAGCCGCGACGGCCGGTTCCTGCACAAGGACGGCACGCCTTACCCGGACGCTTGACGCGGGTCGCGGGTCGCGCGCGGATGCACCGCGAGGCACGCCGCGAGCGCGCCGGACGCCGGCTTCGCGACGCCGGCCACCGCCCCGAAGGCGCCGGAAGCGACCGGCGAAGCAGGCGCGAATCGCCGTTGCGCGGCGCGCGATCTCCGCCGGCCATCGCCTACACTGAATCGAGCCATTCGGTTCCGACCCACCTTCACACGCAGCGAGGCGAGCCATGACCGCGAGCGAACCGGCACGCATGAACCTCCCCGGACAAGTCGTGCTCGTGCTTCAGGGCGGCGGCGCACTGGGCGCGTTCCAGCTCGGCGTCTTTCAGGCGATGGACGAAGCCGGGATCCGGCCCGACTGGGTGGTCGGCACGTCGATCGGTGCGATCAACGCGGCGCTGATCGCCGGGAATCCGCCGGAGCAGCGTTACGACAAACTGTCGGCGTTCTGG
This sequence comes from Burkholderia sp. ZZQ-2, assembly GCF_050768715.1. Taxonomy (NCBI): domain Bacteria; kingdom Pseudomonadati; phylum Pseudomonadota; class Betaproteobacteria; order Burkholderiales; family Burkholderiaceae; genus Burkholderia; species Burkholderia sp. ZZQ-2. The sequence goes on from NZ_LDVA01000277.1 coordinate 5,610, forward strand.
CGGCGCGTGACCGAACGAACCCGTTTCGACGTCCCGCCGCTGGTGCCCGGCTGGGACCGGATGCTGGCCGAGATGATGATCATCGGCGGCGGCATCGCGGGATTCTTCCAGCCCAATCCGGCCTCGTGGCTCGGGCCGATGGTGCGCCTCGGTGTCGATCGTGCGTCGTATTACCGGATCGCACCGCTGCGCGACACACTCGCGTCGCTGATCGACCCCGACCTGCTGAACGCGGGCCACCCGCGCCTGACCGTCAGCGCGGTCAATGCGTGCACCGGCACGATGCGCTATTTCGATTCGCGCGATACGCGGCTCGGGATCGAGCACATCATGAGCTCGGGCGCGCTGCCGCCCGCGTTTCCGGCGATACGGATCGACGGCGAGCCTTACTGGGACGGCGGCGTGTATTCGAACACGCCGGTCGAGGTCGTGCTCGACGACAATCCGCGCCGCAGCTCGATCATCTTCTCGGTGCAGATGTGGAATCCGGCGGGCCCGGAGCCCGAGAGCATCTGGCAGGTGTCGGAGCGACAGAAGGACATCCAGTACGCGAGCCGCACCGACAGCCACATCGCGCGCCAGCAGCAGATCCACCGGCTGCGCCACGTGATCCGCGAGTTGGCCCGCCACGTGCCGGAAGCCGAACGCGCGTCGCCGGCCGTGCGCCGGCTCGCCGCGTGGGGATGCGAAACCACGATGCACCTGGTCAAGCTCGCGGCGCCGCGCCTCGCCAGCGACAATCAGCTGAAGGACATCGATTTCACGCCGGCCGGCATCGCGGCCCGCCGGCAGGCCGGTTACGACGCCGCGCGGCGGGCGATCGCCGCACGTCCGTGGGAGCTGCCGACCGATCCGACGGAAGGGCTGACGGTATTCGACCCGGACGCGGCGCCGGGCGCCGGAACGCCGGCATGACGCGCGGCGCCGCCATCACGCGCCGGCAGCATGGCGAAATCACGCGCGATCGGCCTCCGTTCGATCGTCGACGCGGCGGTTATCACACGACGGCACGACGGCACGACGGCTTACGGCAATTCCGCGCGCACGGCCGGCGCGGTACCGGCGACGACCGGACACGATTGCGGCAGCGCCTGCCCGAACAGCACGGCGAGCCCGCAGGCGGACGTGAACATGCCGAGATTGTCGTGCCCGACGCCCGGCACCTCGACGACCTGCTGCGCGAGATCGTCCGGATGCCGCTTCTTCAGGTAGTCGAAATACGCGAGCCCGCGCGCGAGCCGGTACGGGCCTTGCGCCATCGCCGCACACGAACGGTCGATGAAGTGCGTGTAAGGGTTCGTGTCGGCCTGCCCGAGCAGGTACACGACATGACGCGCCGCGTAGCGCGTTTCGAGTGCGCGCACGTCCTGCGACGCGACATAGGGCGGCGCCGACTCCAGCCCGTATTTCCACTCGTTCGCTCGCGGGCAGGTTCCGCCTGCGATCGCCTGGCCGTCCGGCCGTTCGTCGTCGAAATACAGGTAGCTCGACGGGTTCGCGACCACATAACGCACGGCGATGCCGGCCCGTACCAGCGCGTCGCCTTCGTGCCCGGCCACCGCATAGCGCTGCAGCAACTGCGCGCCGGCGGAATGGCCGATCACGACCACGCTCGACAACGCGGGATACAGGCTGCGGTCGGCGAAATGCGCGAGCAATGCGTCGAGCGCGGTGAACGAACTGATCGGCCCCGGCTGACGGGCCGCGTCGCCGCCCTTCCATCCTTCCTGCGTCCAGGCGAGCGTTTGCGCGGGCAACGAAAACGCGCGCGTATCGGCGCGCGTCAGGAACTGCGGTGCGACGACCATCGTGCCCTTGCCGGCCGCACCGGCCTTTTCGACGACCTTGCGCCCCGATGCGTAGTACGCGTCGGCATTGCGAAGCGTGCCGTGAATCACGACGAAGACCCGCGTGACATCGGGCGCGGCCTGGTCGAGCGGACGATCGGCGTAGACGGGCAGCACCGCATTGCCCTGCGGCGTATCGACGGCCACGCGCTGGCCGGCGACGGCCTTGACCGGCGCCTCGAGGCGTTCGCGCTGCGTGAGCGTGGCGGCTTCGGCCGGACGCGCGCCGCCCGGCATGCCGATGGCGGCACAGGCTGCCGCGAGCGACCCGGCGCATGACAGCGTTCGGGCGGCCGGCAGCACGCGCGAGAACCGGAGGTTGGCGAAGGCGAAGGAAATGAGTGACATGGCGACGGATCGAGTGGCGGATATGACTTTAACGGCGAGGATCGCAAAATCCGTCGCCGGTGGCCGGGTAGTCGAACACCGGCACGCGCCGCGAATCGGGCAGCGGGCCGATCTCCGCGACGGGCGCATGGTGTTGAAGATCGTAGCAGAGCGAATCGTCGACGCCCCGCTCTCCGGCGCAGCAGTTGCGACCACCCTCGGCGGTGAACGTGTGCTCGACACCGCGATCCCCGCCTCGGCAATAGGCGCAACGCTACCTGCAGCGCGTCGGCACGGGCACCGCCCGGGGGCGTGTCAGCCCGATGCCGCGGACGAGTCGCGCCGCATCCGCTGCACGATCGCGTCCAGTTCGCCGATATGGTTGGCGACCGCCTGCTTGCCCGCACGTGCCCATCCATCGAACGACGTCATCCCGCTCACCGCGCCGACGAACACCACGCCGGCGCGCTCGGCCGCCTGCGCGTCCACCGCGTGGTCGCCCACGTAGATCGCCGAACGAGCCGGCAAGCCAAGCCGCGCCAACGCCAGCACGAGCCCTTCGGGATCGGGCTTGTGACGCTGCACGTCTTCCCCGCCGATCAGCACGTCGACGAGCGATTGCAACTGGTTCAGCGCAAGGATCGCCTCGATCCGGTAGCGAAACTTCGACGAAACGATCGCGACCGCGAGACCCTGCTCGCGCAGACGCGCGAGCAGGGGCGGCACCTCGGGATAGATGCGCGTGCCGCGCACCATGATCTCGTCGGCCCGCACCACGAAGTGACGCGCGAACGCGTCGGCCCGCGCCGGCTCGGTTTCGCCCGTCAGCGAGCGGAACATCTCGTGCAGCGGCAGCCCGATCACGGCCGCGATCTGCGCCGGCGTCGCGCCGGCGGCATCCAGCTGATGCAACGCGTACTCCGTGCACGCGACGATCGCGGCGGACGAATCCGCCAGCGTCAGATCGAAATCGAAGATGACGGCCCGAACAGACATGAAAGGACTCCGCAAAAAAATCGGTTCGTGCGCGATGGACGAACCGGCATGACGTTGCGATGCACACGCGCGCGTCGATCGATCGGCGCGCCTGGCCGGATGGCTCGCGATCGGCCGCGTCGAACCTGTCCGGGTCGCGCCTCGCCGCTTAGCATCCCACAGGATGCGCAACGTGGTGCGTCGCCCGGGCAGATCCAGCGACGAGGCGCTGCTCGAGTTGCCGAAGCTCGCGACTCCCCGCCCGCGATACGCGTGCTCGATACGCTCGCGCACGTCGATGCGACACCGGGAAGGTACGAGATCATCGACGTGCCCGACTGAGGGCCGGATGGCGCGTGGCGGGACGGCGGCTCCGCTCCGCGTCCTTCGCGGTCGCCTTGCTCTGTCCCCGTAATCGCCCTTCGCTATCAACCCTATTGCCGGCAATGCTTTCAAACATATCGTCAAGTTCCGATATAAGATTCGCCCATCGACGATACCTCGTTACCCGAGCGAAACGCCAAACCTGTCCATGCCGACCGAACTCGACATCGAAGCGATCCTGAAAGCGCTCTCGAACCCCGTGCGCCGGGAAATCCTCGCCTGGCTGAAAACGCCGGACGTGCATTTCCCGAACCAGACGCTGCCGTATGAACACGGCGTCTGCGCGGGCCAGATCGACGCGCGCTGCGGGCTGTCGCAATCGACTGTCTCCGCGCACCTCGCGACGCTGCAGCGCGCGGGGCTCGTGACGTCGACGCGGATCGGCCAGTGGGCGTTTTTCCAGCGCAACGAGGCCGTCATCGACGCATTTCACGACGCATTGCGCCGCGAACTCTAGCCAACGGCCGAACCGGCCATGCGGGCCGCCGCCGCACATGACGCGACGGAGTTCCCGCCCTTAGTGAAGAGGTTATCTGCCATGCCAACGTTGTTCGATCCCGTTACCCTCGGCGACCTGACCCTGCCGAACCGCATCGTGATGGCGCCGCTCACCCGCGCCCGTGCGGGTACGACGCGCGTGCCGAATGCGCTGATGGCGCGCTATTACCGCGAGCGCGCATCGGCCGGCCTGATCATTACCGAAGCGACGTCGGTCACGCCGCAGGGCGTCGGTTATGCCGACACGCCCGGCATCTGGTCCGACGAACAGGTCGAAGGCTGGAAGCAGGTGACGCAGGCCGTGCACGCGGCCGGCGGGCGCATCGTGCTGCAGCTCTGGCACGTCGGCCGGATCTCCGACCCGGTATTCCTGAACGGCGACCTGCCGGTCGCACCGAGCCCAATCGCCGCGGGTGGCCACGTGAGCCTCGTGCGTCCGCAGCGTCCGTACGTGACGCCGCGCGCACTCGAACTCGACGAGATCCCTGGCATCGTCGCCGCGTACCGCAAGGGTGCCGAGAACGCGAAGGCCGCCGGCTTCGACGGCGTCGAGATCCACGGCGCGAACGGCTACCTGCTCGACCAGTTCCTGCAGGACAGCACCAACCACCGCACCGATGCGTACGGCGGCCCGATCGAGAACCGCGCGCGCCTGCTGCTCGAAGTGGTCGACGCCGCGATCGACGTGTGGGGCGCCGGCCGCGTCGGCGTGCACCTCGCACCGCGCGGTGACGCGCACACGATGGGTGATTCCGATCCGGCGGCCACGTTCGGCTATGTCGCGCGCGAACTCGGCCGCCGCAAGATCGCGTTCATCTTCACGCGCGAATCGTATTCGGGCGACCACCTGAGCCCGCGCCTGAAGGAAGCGTTCGGCGGCCCGCTGATCGCCAACGAGCAGTTCACGCTCGACACCGCGCAAGCCGCGCTCGCCAGCGGCAACGCCGACGCAATCGCATGGGGCAAGCTGTTCATCGCGAACCCGGACCTGCCGCGCCGCCTCGAACTCGGCGCACCGCTCAACCAGCCGGTGCCGGAGACGTTCTACGCGGAAGGCGAAACGGGTTATACCGATTACCCGGCGCTGAGCGACGCGGCCTGATTGCGCGACAGCGCACGCGCGATGAACGGAGAGGCCCCGTCCGTCCGTTCGTCGCGCACACCATCCCCAGGGCGGGCACGTCACGTGTCCGCCCCTCCCGTTCACCGCCTGCCTTCCACGTCGGACGCTTCCGCGAACAGCGCCAGACCGGCCAGACTCGCGACGCTGCATCCCAGCACATACCACGCAGGCGCGTAAAAGCTGCCGGTCGCGCGCCACATCGCGCCGACGATCAGTTGCGCGAATCCGCCGAAAATCGTCACGCCGAGCGCATAGATCATCCCGAGCGACATCGCCCGCACCTCGGGCCGAAACGCATCGAGGATCATCACGAAGCCCGCAGGACTCGACAGCGTCATCAAGCCGATCAGCACGATCACGACCGCAACCGCGGTGCCCGCCGACGGCCACATCTTCATCGCGTAAAACGCCGGCAGCACGAGCACGGCCGACGCGACGCACGTCACGCCCACCAGCCGCTTGCGACGACGCACGCGATCCGCGAGCCGCCCCGCGAACGGCGAACCGAGCAGCAGCACTGCACCTGCCGCGCAGCCCGACAGCAGCGACACCGATGCCGGCATGCCGACGGTCAGCGTCAGGAACGACGGCAGGAAAAACACGATCGTATAGGTGGTCGACGTGCCGCCGATCACGAGCAGCGTGCCGGCCGCGACCTGCCGCCACGGAATGCGCGCACGCTCGCGCGGTGCGCCGGCCGCTGCGTGCGGCAGCGTATCGTCCAGATGGCGCCGCAGGTAAAAGCCGACCGGGCCGATCAGCAGACCGAGCACGAACGGGACGCGCCACCCCCACGCGTGCAGCGCGTCGGGCGGTAGTGCGCGCGACAGCGTCAGCGCGACGAACGCGCCGACGAGCGTCGCACCGCCCTGGCTCGCCATCTGCCAGCTCACCCGCTCGCCGCGCCGGCCGGTGTCACCCGACTCCATCAGCAGGGTCGTCGCGGCCCCCACTTCGCCACCCGCCGAAAAGCCCTGCAGCAGACGCCCGATGACGATCAGCAGCGGCGCGGCGATGCCGATCTGCGCATAGGTCGGCGCGAAGCCGATGATCCCGGTGCCAAGCGCCATCAATGCGACCGTCAGCACGAGCGCGGGCTTGCGGCCGGCCCGGTCCGCATAGGCGCCGATCGCGACGCTGCCGAGCGGCCGTGCGACGAACCCGACACCGAACGTCGCGAGCGACAGCATCAGCGCGCCCACATCGCTCGACGCGGGAAAGAACAGCTTGCCGATCAATGCGGCGAAGAAACTGTAGACGGTGAAGTCGAAGAATTCGAGCCCGTTGCCGAGTGCGGCCGCAACGACCGTGCGGCGCGTTACGCGCGGCCCGGATTCGACCGGCGCAGCGGCCGTGCGATTCAGGGTATGCATCGAAAATTCCCGTTCAGAAGTTGTGATACATGCCGAGCGACAGTGTCACGGGTGTCGTCCCGGTGCGCGGTGTCGTTCCGCCCGGTTCGGTCGGCAGCGGATTGCCGTTCAGCAACACCGTCGAGATGCCATAGTTGCGGATGAACCCCGCACGCGCATAGAGGCCCGTGCGTTTCGACAGCAGGTAGTCGTAGCCCAGCATCGCACCGAGTGCCGAATCCCTGGCCGGCTGGCCGGCCGCGTCGCGCACACCCGACGTATCGCGATAGACAACCGACGCGCGAATCGCATTGACGCCGAACGGCACGATCGCGCCGAGCGTGTAGACGCGCGCGATGCCGTCGCCGGCCAGCTTCGGCGCGTACTGGTTGAACGATGCGGACAGCACGATCCGCCCGGTGTCATAGACGGCGCCGAGCCCGTACAGGTCGTTGCGCACGGTGCTCGCCCCGTTGACGCCCCACACCTGGTTGTAGCTCGCGGCCAGATAGGTCGTGCCGTTGTACCACTGCAGCAGCGCGCCTTGCGCGGACGCCACGGGTGCCCGCCCGGCCACGTTGCTCGGCGCAAACATCAGCATCAGCGACGTGGTGCCCGCGACGATCGGCGTACGGTACGTGATGGCGTTGTCGACGCGCGCCGGCAATTGCGTCGCCCCCGGCCCGAGGTCCGAGTTGTAGCCGACGCCGCGGCTCGTCTGCACGGCTGCCGCGCCCAGCCACGTATAGACCGAGTTCGTGCCCACCGTGCCGAACACGTCGATGAACAGCGGCAGCGCCGTGCCGATCTGCTTGCCGAGACGCAACCGGCCGTAGCTGTCCGACGACAGGCCGACCCACGATTGCCTGTTGTACGTCGATTGCGCATCCTGCTGCGCGCCGCTGTTCGCGAGAAAACCGCTTTCGAGATTGAACTCGGCGCGCCAGCCGCCACCGAGGTTCTCGCGGCCGAAGAAGCCGAATTTGGAGGTCCACTCGCCGCCGCTCTGCGTCTGCCATAGCGAACGGCCACCGACCGTCTGGTAGTTGATCCCCATGTCGAGCGAACCATACAGCGCGACTCCCTCCGTCATCCTGCCGTTGTACTCGGGCACCGCCGCCAGCAATACGTCCTGATAGGGCACGGCGCGCGCGTTTCCGGCGCCGAACGCGAGACAGGCCGCGCCTAGTGCAAATCGCTTTTTCATTCGTCATCCTCATCGTCAAGTCAACCCAGATCCGGCCAGCGCGTCTCCTTTGCGCCTTCGTCAGTCCATCTTCAGGAAGCGTTCGGCAATCCCGGCGAAATAAGCTGCCCCCCAGCTCAGCGCGCTGTCGTTGAAGTCGTAATGCGGGTTGTGCACCGAACATCCGCCCCGGGAATCGACGCCATTGCCGACCAGCACGTAGCAACACGGTGCGCATTCGGTCATCCACGAGAAATCCTCGCTGCCCATCACGCCATCGGGCAACAGCGTGAGCGCGCCTTCGCCGGCCAGCGCCGCGATCGTCTCCACCGCGAGATCCGACGCCGCACGGTCGTTGTCCACGACACGCGAGATCGACCGGTATTCGATCTGCGCGGTCATCCCGAACGCCTGCGCCTGCGCGTCGACGATGCGGTGGATCCGCGCCTCGATTTCGTCGCGCGTAGCCGCGTCGAGCGCGCGCACGGACAACTGCAACGTCGCCGTTTCCGGGATCACGTTCGGGGCAGTGCCCGCATGGAACGTGCCGACGGTCACGACGGCCGGCTTCAGCGGATCGACGTTGCGGGAGACGATCGATTGCAGCGCGGTCACGATTTGCGCGCCCGCGACGATCGGGTCGCTCGCGAGCTGCGGCATCGCACCATGCCCGCCTTTGCCCGTCACGGTGATCGTCACCGAATCGGACGACGCCATCATCGGCCCGTAGCGCAACGCGAAATGGCCGACCGGCACGCCCGGCGCGTTGTGCAGCGCATACACGCGTTCGCACGGGAAACGTTCGAACAGGCCGTCGTCGATCATCCGCTTTGCGCCACCGAGCCCTTCCTCGGCCGGCTGGAAGATCACGTTGAGCGTGCCGTCGAAACGGCCCTGTTCGGCAAGATAGTGGGCGGCGGCGAGCAAGATCGCCGTGTGGCCGTCGTGACCGCATGCGTGCATCGTGCGCGCAACCGTGCTCGCATACGGCAGCCCCGTCGCCTCCTCGATCGGCAGCGCATCCATGTCGGCGCGCAGGCCGAGCGTGCGCACCGACGCGCCGCGCCGCAACTGGCCGACGACGCCGGTGCCTCCCACCCCCGTCGTCACGTCGTAGCCCCATGTGGCCAGTTGCTCGGCGACGAGCTGCGCGGTGCGGGTCTCGGCGAAACCGAGTTCGGGATGGGCGTGGATGTCGCGGCGGATCGCAACGAATCGGGACTCCGACTCGCGAATCGCCGCGAGTACGTGAGCAAGGTTCTGCGTCATGGATGGCTCCGTGGAATCGGCCGCCTCGCGACCGTCCCGGCCAAGCATAAAGACGCGTTTCGGGTCAAAAAACTCACGAATTTTGATGCGGATAACTTTTGGTAATATCTTCCGCATCATGAAAATCCATCAATTGCGCGCACTCGTCGCGGTCACGACGGCCGGCAGCATCAAGGCGGCGGCCAGGGCCCTGCACGTCACGCAGCCGGCCATCAGCAAGGCGATCCAGGAACTGGAAAACGAGTTCGGCGTGACGCTCCTCGAGCGCAAACCGTGGGGCGTGGTGCCGACGCCGGAAGGCGACGCACTGCTCGGGCGCGCCCAGGCCGTCGTGCGCGAGCTCGAACGGGCGAGCGAGGACATGGCGCACATGAAGGGGCTGCGTGACGGGCGGCTCGTGATCGGCTTCACGCCGATCGTCGCGGTGACGGGCTTTGCGGAAGCCTACGCCGCCTTCCGCCGCCACTGGCCGAACGTCGAATGCGAACTTCGGGAACTGACGTTCAACCTGCTCACGGAACAGTTGCGCAATCGCACGCTCGATCTCGCCTTCGTCGCCGTCACGGGCCCCATTGCCGAGTCGGTCGACATCAGGGCGATCCGCACGTTCGACACCGCGTTCGTCACCCGCGAGAACGGGCGCTTCGCGGGCGCAACATCGCTCGAGGCGCTGCGCGACGCGGAATGGATCCACGCCGACGCCAGCGACAACTTCCCCACCTATATCCGCGACCTGCATGAACACGCGGGCCTGCCCCCGCCGCGCTGTATCACGCGCTGCACGTCGTATGCGCTGTTCTACAGCCTGCTCATGACCAACGATGCGATTTTCTCGTGGACCCGGCTGTCGCTCGCGGAAACCGTGTTCGGCCAGAAGCTGACGCCGCTGCCATTGCCGATGTCGCCGCCACCGCTTCAGTTGTACCGGCTCACGCCGCCCGGCCTGCAACTGACGCGGCCCGCGTCCGATTTTCTGGCGCACGTGGAGGCCGCGTTCGCGTCGCTGCCGGTGACCGGAAGCCGGGCATTGCGCTGACACCCGGTCGCGCTGCCCGCACCGCAATTCGCCGCGACTGCGTCAGCCCGGGACGCGCATCCGCATGAACACGCGCTGCGTCTCATCGAGCCCGAGCGCGACGTGGTGCGCGCGGATCGCTCGCAGCGTGTCGTCGAGCGTGGCATCGTCGACGATGCTGAAACCCAGGCGCGCGTAATACGGCGCATTCCACGGCGCATCGCGAAACGTCGACAGCACGACCTCCGCGAGGCCTTCCTGCGCGGCGCGCGCGCTCACCTGTTCGATCAGGCGCGCGCCGATCCGCTGTCCGGCATGCGACGGCGCGACATCCAGTTCTTCCAGATAGAGCCGCCGCGCATCCAGCAACCGGTAGAACGCGAACCCGACGCACGCCCCTTGCATATCGACCGCTACATACGCGCGGCCGCCATCGATGCGCGCGAGCACGGCAGCCGTATCGGTCGGCTCGGCTTCGGCGATGTCGGTCATGCCAATCTCGCGAAACCGCTGCGCGGCGGCGACTTCCACGGCGGCCATTGCGGCCGCGTCTTCCCGCGTGGCGGGGCGAATCAGGATCGATGCGGTCATTGCGGCAATTCAGGCAGGCAGTCTGGAACGGCCGTCACTATAATCGAAACTTCATACGTTTCGAACGTCCCACCCACGAGGCCCGTCATGACGTTGTCCGCACTCGCCGTCTTCGCCTTCGCCCTGCTCGTCACCGCCGGCACGCCCGGCCCGAGCGTCGCCGCGCTCGTCGCGCGCGTGCTGACGAACGGCGTGCGAGACGTGCTGCCGTTCCTCGCGGCGATGTGGCTCGGCGAAGCGCTGTGGCTCACGCTCGCGGTCGCGGGGCTGTCCGCGTTCGCGCGCACGTTCGAGACGGGCCTGATCGTGCTGAAGCTGCTCGGCGTCGCATACCTGCTGTTCCTTGCCTGGAAGATGTGGACCGCCCCGACCGGGACGGGCGCGGACGACCTGCCCCACGGCCAGTCGCCGTGGCGCATGTTCGTCGCGGGCATGCTGGTCACGCTCGGCAATCCGAAGATCATGCTGTTCTATCTCGCGCTGCTGCCGACCCTCGTCGATCTGACGCACGTCGGCGTTCTCGCGTGGGCCGAACTCGTCGGCACGATGCTCGCGGTGCTGATCCTCACCGACTGCTTCTGGTCGCTGCTCGCGGCGCGCGCGCGGGCTTTTCTCACTTCGGCGCGCGCGAAACGGATCGCGAACCGCACGAGCGCGACCGCAATGGCCGGCGCGGCAGTGGCAATCGCGACGCGGTAGCCCGCCGGTCCCGCACCACACCGCCCCTGCCTCCCGCCATGTCGCAACTCGGGAAGATTCCTGCCGCTCTCGCCGCGCAATCGATTTCCGGTCGCGAGATCGTGCTTCCGCTCGACGCCGCGCTCGAATGCATCGATTATTGCGTGCGTCATCGCATTCCGATCTACGGATGGGAAGGCTGGGTCCTGACCGCCGACGGGCGGGTCGGACACGGCAATGCACCGCAGGGCACCGTGTGTCTAGCGGACTGGCCGCTGGCGGATGCTGCCGCGTTCTGCCGCAGCACGATGACGTCCGACGCGCAGGCGTGGCACGACGAATACCACGCAACGACCGACCGGCTGCATTTCTGCATCACGATCGGTGACGCACACTGATCTTCATACCTGTGCAATCGCACGCTGGCGCCCGACCGGCGATCCGCAACGGCAGTCTGCTCAGTGTCCCGGAGGGATGCACCATGAAAGCCTGGCTATCGGCTGCCCTGCTCTGCCTGTCCGCCACGCTCGCGCACGCGGCCGGCGTCAAGTTCGTCAGCATCCCGGCCGACGCGGCCGGCCCCGAGCTGCGCGCGGCCATCTGGACGCCCTGCGCGACACCCGCGCAATCGCTCACGATCGGCCCGTTCCTGCTGAAAGGGCAACGCGACTGCCCGACCGTCGGCGACAAGCTGCCGCTCGTCGTGATCTCGCACGGCCACGCCGGCACGTACTTCGGCCATCACGACCTCGCCGAAACGCTCGCCGACGCGGGCTTCGTCGTCGCGGCGATCAATCATCCCGGCGACACGCATGCCGACATGAGCCACGCGGCCGACCTGCGGGAATTTGCCGAGCGGCCGGCGGACATCAAGCGCCTGATCGACTACATGCTGGCCAACGCGCCCGACGCCGCGCATGTCGATCCCGCGCGGATCGGCTTCTTCGGCTTCTCGCGCGGCGGTTATACGGGCCTCGTGCTGGCCGGCGCGAATCCGGATTTCGTGCACGCACGGGTGGCCGCCCGGACCCGACCTGGCTGATCTGCAAGCAGATCCGCGACCACGACCTGCCGCGCCAGCCGCTGACGCACGATCCGAGGATCAAGGCCTACGTGCTCGCCGACCCGCTCGACGAATTCCCGACCGCCGAAACGCTGAAGGACGTGCACGCGCCGATCCAGCTTTGGGCGTCCGAAGCGGGCGGCGACGGCGTGGAGCCGGAAACGATCTCCGTGCTGGCCGGCCTGCTGCCGCAACGGCCGGAATTCCACGTCGTGCCGAATTCCGCGCACTTCGCGTTTCTCGCGCCGTGCCCCGAACAACTGGCGCACGACTCGCCTGAAATCTGCACCGATGCGAAGGGGTTCGACCGCGCGGCATTCCACGCGATGCTCGATGCCAAGGCACTCGCATTCTTCACCGCCCATCTTCGCTAACAGCGAAACGCCTTGCGCCACGCACCCGGCACCGGCGCGTGGTCGTTGCACGCGATCAGCGCGCGCACCAGCGCCCAATCGTCGTCATCGCAGAAATCGAGCAGCATCGCGCCGCACGGGCCGCGCTGCTCGCGCAGCCGTGCGGCCAGCCGCGCATGAATGCCCTGCACCCTGCCGTCGCCGTGGGCAACGACCGACGGATTCGCGCCCATGCCGGTCCCGCTGCAGAAGTTGATCGCCCAGCGGCCACTGTCCGGCGACGGCAGGTCCGTCAGCAGCGCATCGATCGCACGCCACTTCCAGCCGATCGACGCCGCCACCGGCACGCGATATTCGTCCTGGATCACGAACGCGCCGTCGGGATGATCGATCGTGAACGTCGCGTTGTCGGGCCACGCGGTCAGGTCGATGCCGAGCGGCCGGCTGCTGCGAAAGCGCCGCAGCAGCACGATCGCGCCGCGCACGCCGCCGAGCGCGGGCAGCGTGCCGCCGGCATGCCAGCGCAGCCGCGGATGCCGCGCGCGATGCGCATCGAACGTCGCGTCGAAACTGCGTGTGCACGCGTGCGCCGGCCATTCGTCCTTCACCGACATCACGATGCATTCGCGCGGATGTTCGTCGAGAAAACGCATGCAATCGGCCAGCACGTCGTCGAACGTCATGCCGAGCGCGATGCCGCCGTGATGGATGTCGAACGCGTCGCGCACGTGCCGGCAGCGGATGTCGAGCAGCCGCACGCCGTGCGCGAGTTGCGCATCGAGCGGCGCGCGTTGCGTGCGCACGAGCGCATCGTCGACCGTATACGCACAGGTGTCATGGCTGCCCGGTAGGGTCAGCGTATGCAGCGGCCGCGCGTCGTCGAGCGCCGACATCCAGTCGGCAGGCGGCGTGCACGTATCGTGGCTCGAAGGAATCATGAATCGATGAATGACAAGGAAAGAAAACCGTGGGTGACGGCGTCGGATGTCGCGGCGCGCGCCGGCGTCTCGCGCTCCGCGGTGTCGCGTGCATTCTCGCCGACGGCGAGCATCGCACCGCAAACGCGTGAGCGCGTGATGGCCGCCGCGCGCGCGCTCGGCTACCAGGTCAACCTGATCGCGCGCGACATGATCACGCAGCGCAGCAGCATGATCGGTGTCGTGACGGCCGGGTTCGAGAATCCGTTTCGCGCGCGGCTGCTGTCGGACCTGATGGCCGCGCTCGGGCAGCGCGCGCTCACGCCGCTCGTGACCAATGCGGAAGACCCGCGCCAGGTCCGGCAATCGCTCGAACAGTTGCTCAGCTACCGGATCGCGGGCCTCGTGATGACGTCCGCGTCGCCGCCGCTGTCGGTCGCGCAGCAGTATCTCGAACACCGGATCCCGGTCGTGATGATCAACCGCGACGCGAACCTGCCGGGCGCGGATATCGTCGTCAGCGACAACGCGGCCGGCGCCGCGCATGCCGCGCGAATGCTCGCGCAGGCAGGCGCGCGCCGGGTCGCGTTCGTCGGGCCGCGCAACGCGAGCTACAGTGCGAACGCGCGTGCCGCTGCGTTCGTCGAAGCGCTTCGTCGTCACGGCGATACCGATGGCGCTGCAAACGTACGGATTCAGGACACGCCGTCCGACACATACGCATGCGGTGTCGAAGCGGCACGGCATCTGCTGTCCGGCGACACCGTTCCGGACGGCGTGTTCTGCTCGTCCGACCTGCTCGCATTGGGCTTGATCGACACCGCGCGCCAGCAGTTCGGGCTGCGCGTGCCGGACGACTTGCGCGTCATCGGCTTCGACGACATTCCTGCCGCCGCATTCGACGGCTATGCGCTGACGACGCTCCGTCAGGATACGCAAGGCCTCGCGAACGCGGCCGTCGACATGCTCGCCGAGCGGATGCAGGCGTTCGCCGGCGCATCGCGCACGCGGGTCGTGCCGGTGACCTGCGTCGTTCGTCACAGCTGTGCCGGCCGTCCGGCGTAGCGACGTGCGATGCGCACGCGTGCGCCAACGGGTTGCATGACAGGCACGAGCGCGCAGCGGTGCCTGCCGCGCGGCGCACCGCCGCCCTGCATCGGCGTCACTTCAACCCGCCCGCGAACCCGCGCAGCAGGTAGCGCTGCACATAGCCGGCCACGGCCAGCGTGGGCAGCGACGCCATCAGCCCCGCGCTCATCAGGTCACCCCAGTCGATCCCGTTCTCCGTCACGTAGCCGGCAATCGCGAGCGGCAGCGTGAAGCGGCTCGGCGTCGACACGAACAGCAGCGCGATCAGGAACTCGTTCCAAGCGGCGATGAACACGAAGATCGCGGTCGCGATCAGGCCCGGCGCGCACAGCGGCAGCACGATCTGCACGAGCCGTCGAGCCAGCCCCGCGCCGTCGATGCAGGCCGCTTCCTCGTATTCGATCGGCACGTCGCGCACGAACGCGAGCAGCATCCAGATCGCCATCGGCAGCGCATAGATCTGATATGCGAGCATCAGGCCGGGCGTCGAATCGAGCAGGTGCAGCCGTTTCGCGAGCGCGAACAGCGGCACCGCGATCGTGATCGGCGGCATCAGCTTCAACGCAAGCACGAGCATCAGGAACAGCAGGTCGAGCCGCGCCGGAAACCGCAGCCGCACGAGCGCGTACGCGGCCGGAAACGCGAGCGCCAGCGCGAGCAGCGTCGTGCCGAAGCCGACCAGCAGCGAATTGAAGAGCGGCGCGCCGATGCCGTTGGACCATACCGATGCGAAATGCGCGAAGGTCGGCGCGGCCGGCCAGATCCGCAGCGGATGATCGAGACGTTCGAGCGTCGGCATGAAGGCCGCGCCGGCCATCCACAGGCACGGCAGCAGCAACAGCGCGAGCGCGGTGATGCGCAACGCCCACGGCAGCGCGCGACCGAATGCGGCGCCCGTTCGCGCGCGCGAAATGCCTGCGGATTGCGCCGTCATGCGCGCCGCTTGCGAACCGTCTGCCATACGTACCCCGAGACCAGCAGCGCGGACGCCGCGAGCATCAGCACCGACGCGGCGCTCGCCGGCCCGACGTTGAAGAAGCGGAAGCCCGTGTCGTAGATATAGGTCGACAGCGTCTGCGTCGCGTTGCCGGGGCCGCCGCCCGTCAGCGCATAGACCTTGTCGAACAGCTTGAACGTGTCGATCGAGCGCAGCAGCAGCGCGAGGCCGATCTGCGGCGCCGCGAGCGGCAGCGTGATGTCGCGCAGGCACTGCCACTCGCTCGCGCCGTCGGTGCGCGCGGCTTCGTACAGTTCCTGCGGGATCGACTGCAACCCGGCCAGCACGATCAGGAAGGCCATCGGCGTCCACTGCCACACGTCGACGAGCGCGAGCGACCATAACGCGAGATGCGGATCGGACAGCCAGCGCACGCCTTCGACGCCGAACGCCGCGAGGAGCGCGTTCAGGAAGCCGTCGAAGTTGAGCCAGTTGCGCCAGATCGCCGAGCACACGAGCGTGGACAGCATCATCGGCAGGATCGCGAGCGGTAGCGCGATGCGCCGCCCCGGAAACGCGCGCACGAACAGCAGCGCAAGGCCGAAACCCAGTGCGACTTCGGCGAGCGACGCGACGATCGTGAAGCGCAGCGTGTTGCCGAAGCCGGCCGTGAACGCGTCGTCGCCGAGCACCGCGCGATAGTTCGCGAGCCCCGCGAACGCGCGGCGGCCGGCCGAGTAGTCGACGTGGCAGAACGAATCGATCAGCACCTGCGCGACCGGATACAGCGCGAGCGCGGCAAGCACCAGCAGCGCCGGCCCGAGCAGTGCGACGAACGGCAGGCTGCGGCCGAAGGACTTCATGCGCTACCTCCGGCTGCCGAGTTGACGCGCGCCGTCACTTGCCGGCCGCGGCCGTCGCCTGCGCGATCTTCTGCTGCGCCTGGCGCAGCGCGGCGTCGGGCGCGGCCTGCCCCGTCAGCGCGAGCTGCAGCTGGTCGCCGAGAATGCTCTCGACCTGCTGCCAGTCCTTCACGCGCGGCCGCGCACGGCCGGCCTCGAGCGCCTTCAGCTGATCCGGATACCAGCGATACTGGCGCACCAGCGCCGGATCGTTGAACACGCTGCGGCGGGTCGGCGGAATGCCGATGCCGGCGAGGCGCGTCTGCGTGTCGCGGTTGGTCAGGTATGCGAGGAAGTCCTGCGCGAGCTTCGCGTGCGGCGCGTCCTTCGGAATGCCCATCTGCCAGATGCCGAGCATCGGCGCCGGGCCGGCAGTCTGCCCGGGCGGCGGCTGCAGCGCAATCTGCCCGACCACGCGCGACTGCTTCGGATCGTCGAGCGCCGGCACCCACGCCGGCCACACTTCGATCGACTGCGCGGCCGTGCCGCGCTGCAGCGCGTCGCGCACTTCCGCCGCGCCGTAGACGTCGACGTCCTTCGGCGCGGACGCCTTCAGCGCGAGGAAGGTCTTCAGCGCGGCCTGCGCTTCGCGCGAATCGATCGTCACGTTGCCGGCACGGTCGAACACGTCGCCGCCGTAGGCCCACAGGATCGGCAGGAAGCCTGTGACGACGGGATTGCCCTTGGTCCCGCGGAACACGACACCCGACACGCTCTTGTCCGCGCCGCCGACGGTCTGCGCGATCTTCAGCACGTCGTCCCAGTTGCGCGGCGGCTGCAGCTTGTATTTCGCGAGCAGGTCCTTGCGGTACGCGAACATCTCGACGTTGCCGACGATCGGCAGCGCATACAGCGCACCGGCCGCGTTGCGGCCGAGCGCGACGGCGGACGGCACGAGGTCGGCGTCGGCCAGCGATGCCGGCAGCGGCTTCAGCCAGCCGTTGCCGATGAATTCGGGCGCCCACGTGTCGTCCATCATCACGAGGTCGTACGCGCCGGTGCCTTCGCGCATCGACAGCTTGAGCTTCTGGTACAGGTTCGCGTTCGGCAGCTTGAGCAGCTCGATCTCGGTGCCCGGGTGCAGCTTGTTGAAGCCGGCGACGGCGTCGGCCAGCCCCTTGCCGTAGATGTCGTCGCGGCCCGCGATGACGAGATCCGCCGCGAAGGCGTGCGAGGCGGCAAGGGACAGCGCAACGGCGGCGGACAGCGCGCGCAGGCGGCTCAGCAAGGTCATGAGGTCTCTCTCGTTCGGCGTGGTGGCGGGACGGCCAGGCGTTGCACACGTGTGCAACGCGGGCGACGCTTCTGGCCGCCTGAAGCGAACGCCATTGTTCACGCCGATCGTTACGAATTTATGGCACGCGGCGGGAACGGCCGCCGCCGTGCCCGGCTGCCCCGCCCCGCCTGCCGCTCCGTGCCTCCGCTCCGGTCAGAAATTCACGCGGATCCCGGCCATCACCGCCAGTTGCCGGCTCGAGTTGCTGTTCGCGAGCACCGGAATCTGCGCGTAGTTCACCGCGTTCCCGCTCGCGTCGGTGCCGAGCCCCGTGCCGCTCGCGATCTGGCCGATCGCGACCGCGTACAGCGCCGTGCGCTTCGACAGGCTGTAGTTCGTGCCGACATTCACCTGATGAAAACGCGTCGTGCCGCGCCCGTCGGTATGGGCCGCGTTGAAGATGTACGCGATGCCGCCCTGCAGCGCCGGCGTGAACAGGTACGTGGCGTTCAGTTCGCCGATGTCGAACGTGAACGCCTGCGTGCGCGGCTGCGCGGTGGTCGAGAAGTAGCGGCTGTCACCGAGGCGCGTATGCGTGTAGGTGAGCGCGATCGTCGCCGCGCCGAACGTGACCGACCCGCCCGCACCGAACGCGCGCATCGAGCCGGCATCCTGCAGCAGGCAGTACATCGCGCCCGGGTTGCTGCACGCGAAATCGCCGATATAGCCGCTCGCGCCGCCGAGCGCCGCGTCGAGCGGCTGGTGCAGGTCGAGGTAGCCGACCGAGAACGCCACCGGCGCGCGCGTGTACGTCGCGGCCACCGCATAGCCGCGCTTCGCGGAGAAATCGCCGGCCTGCCCGCCGAAGCTGAACGTGCCGCCGAACGTGAAGCCGTTGAAATCGGCGCTGGTGAACTTCACCGCGTTGTTGAAGTTGAATGCGGCGTTCAGGTTGTCGACGTCGCCGAGGTGCGAGCCGTACGGTGTCGCCCAGTTGTTGCTCGATACGTACGCGCCGAGCATGTCCGTGTACGAGTCGTATTGGCGGCCGAGGCCGAGCGTGCCGATCCCGTCCTGGCGCAGCCCGACCCACGCCTGCCGGCTGAACGCCGTGCCGCCCTGCAGCGCCTGCCCGTTCGCGGACAGGAACTGCTGCTCGAGCGTGAACACCGCGTCGAGCCCGCCGCCGAGCGGCTCGGCCCCCTGGAAACCGAAGCGCGACGGCACGAGGTTGCCGCCGCCCATCTGCCACGCATGGCCGCCGCCCGTGCTGCCGTCGGCGCGCGTGAACTGCTGGTTCGTCGAGTAGATGATGCCGGTGTCCACGGTGCCATACAGCGTCACGCTGCCGGAGGTCTGCGCGTGTGCGTGCATGCACCCGAGCGTGGCCGCGGCCGCGGCCAGTCGTCTTCCGATTCTCATGTCCCGCCCCTCTGTTGTCATCGATACGCAGTGCAGATCGATGGGGTTGTCGATATGGGTGACAGGACTCTATCCAGCGAAAATTCAGGACCTCTATCGCAAATCGGCAAACCGTGGCGCGCATGGCCCGCGACGTTGCCCGGCGGCGCCGTCGCGGTGCGCGTGCGTCATTCGGGACGCGTCGTCTGGGAAGGCAGCTCGCCGAACAGGTCACGATACTCGCGCGCGAAATAACCGAGGTGCGTGAACCCCCAGCTCGCGGCGGCCTCGCCGACGCCGAGCTGCTGCACGGATGTCGTGCGCAGCATGCGGCGCACCGCGTTCAGCCGGATCGTGCGCAGATAGCCGACCGGCGTGACGTCGGCCACGCGTTGAAAGCTCGTCTGCAGCGTGCGGCGGCTGCAGCGCAGCGCGCGGCACAGTTCGAGCACGGTGACGGGTTCCTCGGGGCGGTCGCGAAGATGCTTCTCGCAACGGCTCACGATGTCGCTGTAGGTGGCGTGCGTGATGTCGCGGCGCTCGACGCCGATGCCCTGCTCGAGCGCGTCGAGGAACATGCCGAGCATCGCGTCGCGGAACATCTTGCGGGTGGCCGCGTATTCGAGGTGGCCGGGGTTGCGCTGCGCATCGTCGATCAACGACGACAGCCGCACGCCGAGCGCGACGCCCTGCTCGTCGGACAGCCGTGTCACGTGGCGCAGCTTGCGCGCGCCGGATGCACCGAATTCGGCTTCGCACAGCTCGTCGACCATGTCGGACGCCGCGCTGATCCCGACGAGCCCCATCCCTTCCGGCGTGTGGAATTCGAAATCCTCGCCGGCACGCAGCGCGAGCAGCGCATAGCCGTCGACGGGCTGGCCCTGGAACGTGCCCGCGAGCGGCACCGACAGCGGCACCGCGAGCGACGTGCGCCCGGCCGGCGCGAGCCCGGTTTGCGCGACGCGCCGGTTGGTCGTCTCGCGGAAGAAGTGGAAATCGTCGTACAGCACCTGCGTCACGGTGCCCTTGAAGCGGCCCGGCGTCATCTGGCGGTAGACCTGATGCCAGCCCGCGATCGCGAGCCCGTGATCGTGCACGTCTTCGTGTGAGCGTGACTGGAACAGCATCGGCATCTCCGGTAAAACCCCTAAACGCGGCCGCCGGGTTCCCCCGGCGCGCAACGCCACAGCTTACCCGTGCAAAATCCTGCGTAGTGCGGTTTCGAACGCAAGACAGGCCGCCGACAGCGCGGCGGCCTGCTCGCCCGTCAGGCGGACGTAGCGGCGGAACGACGGCATCCGGTTCACGACCTCGCTGCCGCCGAACGGCACGATCGCGAGCGTCCAGCGGCCGTCGCGCGCGTCGATCGCGCAGTCGGCCAGGTGCAGCGGCCGCAGCGCGTCGGCCAGCGACGGCTCGGCGACCAGCGCGGCCACCGTGTCGACGAATCCGGGGTCGCATCCCGGCGCGGCCACCGCGTCGATGCCCGTGCGGCGCAGCCAGCCGGTCTGCGTCACCCGCGCGCGGCCCTGCTCGGCCGGGCCGCATGCGGTTACCGCCACCTTCACGCTGACCGTGTGCATCAGGAACTGGCGATCGACACGCTCGTCGATGCCCACGCGCACGCCGTTCGGCAACCGGGCCGTCAGACCGCCGCCCCC
>NZ_LDVA01000278.1:0-4066 GCF_050768715.1 Burkholderia sp. ZZQ-2
ACGACGCCGGCGCCGACCGTACGGCCGCCTTCGCGGATTGCGAAGCGCAGACCTTCTTCCATCGCGATCGGTGCAATCAGCTTCACCGTGATCGACACGTTGTCGCCCGGCATCACCATTTCCTTGTCCTTCGGCAGCTCGATCGAGCCCGTCACGTCCGTCGTACGGAAGTAGAACTGCGGACGGTAGTTGTTGAAGAACGGCGTGTGACGGCCGCCTTCGTCCTTGCTCAGCACGTACACTTCAGCCGTGAAGTGCGTGTGCGGCGTGATCGAACCCGGCTTCGCCAGAACCTGGCCACGCTCCACGTCTTCACGCTTCGTGCCGCGCAGCAGGATACCGACGTTGTCGCCTGCCTGACCTTGGTCCAGCAGCTTGCGGAACATTTCAACGCCCGTGCAGGTCGTCTTCACCGTCGGCTTGATACCGACGATTTCGATTTCTTCGCCGACCTTCACGATGCCGCGCTCGACACGACCCGTCACCACCGTACCACGGCCCGAGATCGAGAACACGTCTTCCACCGGCATCAGGAACGCGCCGTCAACTGCACGCTCCGGCGTCGGGATGTACGTGTCCAGCGCGTCTGCCAGGCTCATGATCGCCACTTCGCCCAGCTCGCCCGTGTCGCCTTCCAGCGCCAGCTTTGCCGAACCCTTCACGATCGGCGTGTCGTCGCCCGGGAAGTCGTACTTCGACAGGAGTTCGCGAACTTCCATCTCGACCAGCTCGAGCAGTTCAGCGTCGTCCACCATGTCGCACTTGTTCAGGAACACGATGATGTACGGAACGCCAACCTGACGCGCCAGCAGGATGTGCTCACGCGTTTGCGGCATCGGGCCGTCTGCTGCCGAGCAAACCAGGATCGCGCCGTCCATCTGCGCTGCGCCCGTGATCATGTTCTTCACATAGTCAGCGTGGCCCGGGCAGTCGACGTGTGCGTAGTGGCGGTTAGCCGTTTCGTACTCGACGTGTGCCGTGTTGATCGTGATGCCGCGCGCCTTTTCTTCCGGTGCCGCGTCGATCTGGTCGTACGCCTTCGCTTCGCCGCCGAACTTCTTCGTCAGAACCGTCGTGATCGCTGCCGTCAGCGTCGTCTTGCCGTGGTCAACGTGACCAATCGTACCAACGTTCACGTGCGGCTTGGTCCGCTCAAACTTTTCCTTGGCCATTTTCAACTCCCAAAAGGAATTTCACAGGTTGCGCCGCGCGCAAACAACAAGACACTGACTTTTTACTGCTGGTGCCCATGGGCAGGATCGAACTGCCGACCTCTCCCTTACCAAGGGAGTGCTCTACCACTGAGCCACATGGGCGCTTTACGCTTCAACTTCGCGGTCTGGAGCGGGTGAAGGGAATCGAACCCTCGTCGTAAGCTTGGAAGGCTTCTGCTCTACCATTGAGCTACACCCGCACGGGCCACAAACGATTCCTTACCGCTCACTGCGCTGATATCTTGGTGGAGGAGGTTGGATTCGAACCAACGTAGGCGTAAGCCAACAGATTTACAGTCTGCCCCCTTTAGCCACTCGGGCACCCCTCCGTAGAGAACTGACGATTATGGGGGTACATCGCACCCCTGTCAAGCACATCCGGAAGATTATTTTTACTCTCTTCCCGATACCTGCCCGACCACCGATCTCCCGCCCTTGCCCGGCTAAGGCAAGCATGGGTGCTACCGATCAGTGCCACATCTTCGTCAGACTCCGCTTTCAGCGTCGATCTGCATCTGCGCCGAAAACGAAAGACCGCCATCATACGATCTCTTGAGCACTCTGCCAAGCGGGTAGATGCAAAATTTCCGCAAATTTCGTGCCGGGCGAACACCATGATCTGTTTTAGATACCTCCTGGGAGTCCATAGCTGGTTTCTCGGGTTGCCTGGCCCGACCCGCCCGCAATTGACGTGACACGGCTTTCTGACACTTTCCAGCAATCGCATCATGAGTTTGAGCAACGCTTCCAACGAGAAATCGCGATGGCGGCGCTAGACTTTGCCAACGTCAGCGACAGGAGCAATGGCGTCCCGGGCCACCTGCCCGCCCTGATTCGTATCTTCATGCGTCTGCTTGCTCTTTTCTGGCCTTCATGGTTTTGATCGCACATGCCGCCGGGCCGGCAGACGCCCGTGTCGCCCGAGCACGATCACCTGGATCCGTCTGGAGGCGCCAGCTGATAGCCACGCCTCGGGATGCCCGGCAGCAGCCGCGCCGCTCGTCGCATATGAGAGGTTGAAGCCCGCGCACAATACCGGGGCCTCGGTTCGGTACACGTCTGGTCGGCCGGGGCAACCTCGTGGAGTCAGCATATGCATGGCTGATCAACGATGCCGCCATGTACGTCATCGCCGTCGGCGCTGGTGATGACGCGTCGACAGGCGAATCCTGCAGCCCAGCCTGCATCGACACATTGCAGCCATTTCTTGGCGACGACACACGGCCGCGCCGGGAGCTGCCACGCAGGTTTGTCCCCGCAATCTCTGCGAACGTTCTACAGTGCACGGCCCACTGCACTTCGCCGCCGCGCGAACCGACCAAAGTCGGCATCTGGCCGACCTATCGCGGCGAATACACAAGGCATCCCCCATGCACGTACGATGTTCGCCTCGTGCAGCTGAACACCGATACCTGCGCAGGATTCGGCGCCTGCGCGTTTTCCGCATCGCACTCATCCGAAGACGCGGGAAAGCAGGCCCACGACCTCCACACTTCCACGACCGCTGCGAGCTGCCCGGCAGTGCTCGCGTCGACCAGGGATCAAGGCCTGAATACGACGCGCCGGTTTACGCCGGGCAATGGCTCCGCACTCTCCGATCCGGATACCGCATGCAGGGCGCGATCGACTGACGTCGATGCGGGGGCACGCCCTTCACGTCGATAGGTGAAGGGCGGGACTGCTTTGGCGGCGCCGCCTATTCGCTCATTAAAAAGTGTACGTGTTTCGGGACGGGCAGCCAGCGCTCATCAAAAAGAACCGGCGCGAATTTCTGATGGCATCTGGTTGAGGAATTTGCGTACGTCCGGTTCGCGCTATGCGTCAACGACTTCCGCGTGGCACGCCGGAAGCGCCAATTTTTTGAACGGGTCGATTTGAGAGAAGATGCGACGAGTTGAGAAACAAACAAGCCAAGATCACTACGAGATGTCATCTTGGGCAAAATCCGACTTTGTGCGCTCGATTGGCAG
This sequence comes from Burkholderia sp. ZZQ-2, assembly GCF_050768715.1. NCBI lineage: Bacteria > Pseudomonadati > Pseudomonadota > Betaproteobacteria > Burkholderiales > Burkholderiaceae > Burkholderia > Burkholderia sp. ZZQ-2. The sequence continues at coordinate 3,185 of NZ_LDVA01000278.1, forward strand.
CAGTCGCCTGGAGCTTTCGGCAAAAGGACGCCAAACCGCGGATTTGCGCCACTCGTTGCCCAGGCCACCCTGATGGCTCATGTCGGGAACCGCCAGGCGCGACCCTCTGATACGAAATGGCAACGACGATTGTGGGCGGAGAAGTGCTCAATACGCCGAGGAACCGCGCACAATAACCGGCATTCGCGCAGCAGGCCATGCCACTCTAGGTCGTAACCAGCAACGCACGAATCTGCGGCGAGAAGTGGTCAAAAATGCGGCGGAGTCGCGACTCGATCCGATCTCCTCTCCGTGAACAGCAAGTGGATGGATGTTTGGATGGTAGGTCTTGGCCGGCGCCAGCTAGCGGTGCAAGGCCAACCCGATCGGTCGGTCTGATCGCCTTTTGCGTCAGTCTCGCAGAGGCAATCCTGGAGAATCGGCACCCCCGGCCCCAGCTCGAGTAGCAGCCAGGCCACAAATCCCGATCACTCGTGCATTTCCGTCGCCGAAATGCAAAAACCCCCGCCTTTCGGGCGGGGGTTTCTGGCTTAGGGAGCCTGACGATTACCTACTTTCACACGGGAATCCGCACTATCATCGGCGTAGAGTCGTTTCACGGTCCTGTTCGGGATGGGAAGGGGTGGGACCGACTCGCTATGGTCATCAGGCAAAGAGGGTTGTCCTGCTGGCGTGGCCAACAGAACCAATCTTGGAAGAAGCAGTAATTTTGAGTTGTGTGTATCACACACGAGAATCCAACTTGTCGCTCTGGATCTTGCGGCCGGTGCTGTCGCACGGCGCCGATCTACAAGGCAGACTTGTTATAGGATCAAGCCTTACGGGCAATTAGTATCAGTTAGCTGAACGCATTACTGCGCTTACACACCTGACCTATCAACG